>JABIQT010000489.1 GCA_018667995.1 Candidatus Latescibacterota bacterium | reverse complement strand
CCCGGATCCGGCTTTCTCCTTCTGTAGCCTCCAAACCAACGGAAAATTCGGATCCATGATCCAATCCTGGAGGTACACCGCACGCCAATGATATATCTGGCCAATACGCCCCTCATCAATTAGCTGCTTTGCCAGTGCGACTGCAGGGACGCGGCGATAATTATAGGCCACCATTGTCTTGACGCCGGCTCTTTCAGCAGCTGCATTCATGGCACGAGCTTCTGAGAGATTATTGGCCAGGGGTTTCTCGCAGAATATGTGCTTTCCGGCTTCCGCGGCCGCAATCGCCATTTCTGCATGAGAGTCACCGGGGGTTGAGATGTCTATCAGGTCTATATCATCCCGGGCGATCAAGTTCTTCCAATCCGTTTCGTATCCTTGCCATCCGAAGTTCTCAGCGGCCTCCTTGACGTTAGCCTCGTTGCGCCCACAAATGGCCTTCATGGTAGGTTTCGCGGCCGCCTCAGGGAAGAAGAACGACATATCTTTATAGGCATGGCTATGCGCTTTGCCCATAAATGAATAGCCGATCAGTCCGACATTCACGTCTTGAGCCATGGGTCTCTCCTTAAAAAAGATTATAGATTGCTATTCATTTACGTGTTCACTCACGTATGACGACAATTCGTCGATAGGAAGCCGAATCTGCTCCATGGTATCCCGATCGCGGACCGTTACCGTCTTGTTTTCGAGTGTCTCATAGTCCACAGTCACGCAGAATGGCGTACCGATTTCATCCTGCCGGCGATACAGCTTTCCAATGGCACCTGTATCGTCGTATACCGTGCGGATCTGACCACCCACCTGAAGACTCTTGCGGATCCCCTTTGCAGTAGACACCAGGTCCTCATCGTTCCTCTTGAGTGGAAACACCGCGACCTTGACCGGAGCCAGGCTTGGCTTCAGATGTAATACCGTACGATAGTGATCTTCAATAACCTTCTGCGCCTGTCCACGAAGCTTCTTACCCGCGTTGATTCGCTCCGCACCTGGCATGGCGAGAAGCGCCCCGATCTGAGGCATTGTGTCGGGTAGGTTCTGGGAAATCGACTCTCCAAATCCCAGCATGGTGTCCCGCATCTCCACCGGAATCTTGTCGTTCTTTCCGACAGCTCTGTTGAATACTTCCAACTCATCCGCGACCAACTTCAATCTATCCTCGTCAGGCGCTTTCACCATGGGCTCGTCGTAGGCCTCCGAGAGCACGGCCAGAAGGCACCGGCCGACTCCAGCTGAAGGCTCCACCACGAACGGAATGATGTGTTTGTTCGCCTTCACATCGAAGTAAGACAGGCGCGTTGTGCTATCCGAATTCTCTTTGACCTGAGAAACGAGGTCATACTTGTCCTGATATCGGGTGTGTGAACCGAGATCAAAATCGGTCCTGCTGGCGATGCCCTCGATCTCCTCGGGCCCAAGCGTGGGATAGTCGTACATCAGGTCGTAAGTGCGTTTGGAGTAATGCGCGAGATCTTCGGCCGGTACATCATAGATGCTGATCATATCTCGTCGAACACCTATACGCCGCCACCAGGCCAGTCGGTCCTGAAGCCACTTTTCTTGCCATTCGTCCTCGGTCCCGGGAGCGACAAAGAATTCGATCTCCATCATGTCGAACTCGCGAACGCGAAACAGGAAATTCCTTGGATTTATCTCGTTACGGAAGCCTTTACCGACCTGAGCAATACCAAAGGGCAGCTTCCGAGCCGTAGTCGTAAGCACATTATCGAAATTTACAAAAATGCCCTGGGCCGTTTCGGGCCTGAGGTAGGCGTAGGAATCATCGTCTGCCACCGGCCCGACCTGTGTCTTGAACATCAGATTGAAGGGCCTTGGTTCTGTAAGATCATTCGAACCGCAGTTTGGGCAGGACTCCCCTACGTGATCTGCCCGGTACCTGCTTTTGCATTCACGGCAATCTACCAGAGGATCAACAAACGTCTCTTCGTGGCCCGAATAATTCCAGGTCTTTGGATTCATGAGGACAGCGGAATCGAGACCTTCCATATCGTCCCGTTCATAGACGTTGGTGCGCCACCAGGAATCTATGAGATTGTTCTTGAGCTCAACACCCACCGGCCCATAGTCATAGGTTCCCTGAAAACCACCGTAGATCTCGGAGCCTGGATAGATGATACCACGTCGTTTACAAAGTGATGCTATTTGTTCTAGCGATACAGCCGGCACGGTGATCCTTTCGCGTATTCTGGAATGTGCATCTGTGAGCAGTTAGGCAGGCCTTTACCATAATAGGATGCCCGAATTCTGTCAACACATAAACACAGGCTCAGAGTGGGTTAATTCGGTTGACAGACGGCATCTATGGCCACTAATTTTGGTTCGTTGATGAGCGTCAATTTGACCTGTCGCAACAGGGGATAACATATCAATGAGACTTTCCGGAAAAATAGCGATCATCACGGGATCCGCCTCAGGTATAGGAAAGGCTACTGCCATCCGCTTCGCCCATGAGGGGGCTTCTGTAGCAGTAACAGATCTCAATACGGCCGGTGGGCAAAGTACTGTCGACGAAATCAAGGCTACCGGCGGGTCAGCATTCTTTATCGAGGCAGATGTAAGCAATGAGGCTTCTGTCGTGTCCATGACAGAAGCTGTGATAGACGCCCAAGGCCGCGTGGATATCCTTGTTAACAATGCGGCTATCTGTGAAGGTATGGACGTGCTGGACATCGCATCAGAAACCTGGGATCGAAACCTCTCGGTCGTACTCCGGAGTGTTTATCTATGTTCCAGAGCCGTCCTTCCTCACATGATTACCAGGAAGCAGGGCAGCATTGTCAACATTGCTTCCGTCAATGGTATCACCGCGGTGGGAAATGCTGCGTACAGCGCAGCAAAAGCAGGCGTGATCAACCTAACGCAGAACATGGCATGTTCCTATGGCGAATACGGTATACGCGTAAATGCAATCGCACCTGGCACAATCAGGACAGAGATCTGGGCCGAGCGAGAAAAATCGAATCCCAACGTATTTGATGATATTGCCGACTGGTACCCACTAAAACGCGTGGGAAAACCTGACGAAATAGCTTCCACTGCCCTTTTTCTGGCATCCGACGAAGCATCCTTTGCCACTGGTGCCCTTTTTGTCATAGATGGAGGGTTGACTGCGGGAATGCGTAAATGGACGGACGTAGCCATGGCATCTGAGTAAATCGAATCGAAAAGTTAGGACGACCTTTTAATGAATGATTCACACATACATCACGACCTTTCACCTGCTGGTGCCGTATTTGGGAACTACTCTGGTTTCGAAATGCCTATGCATTTCGGGAACATCACAACTGAGTATGCTGCGGCGACACAGAGATGTGGTGTTGTCGACCTGTCACATCGGGGCAAAATCACCATGTCCGGTGCGGACCGCCAGACATTCCTTCATAGGATAGTCACCAATGACATCAGCGGGCTCGGACCTGGTGATGGGACATATGCTTGCATTCTGTCCCCTCAGGGCAAGATTCTAAGTGATATGACGGTGTACGTCCGTGCGACCGACCTGCTGATTGATACGGAGCCGGGAATGGCCGCTGTTCTTCAGGAGATTCTAGAACGATACGCACTCATGGATGATGTCTCCATGAATGATGCTACCGCGACAATGGGAATGATTGGGCTTCGTGGACCCGAGGCATCCGCCTGCCTGAGCCGACTGGGTCTTACATTTGATACCGCCGATCCAATGTGTCATTTTACTGCAGAAATTGGCGACCAGGAGGTCACGGTTGCAGTGAATTCAAATACGGGTACAACAGGATATGATCTCTTCGTTCAAAATGAGGGTCTTTCTACACTATGGACGACCCTCATGGCATGTGGGGCCGTTCCTGTTGGGCTCGAGTCGCTCGAGATCTTACGGGTAGAGGCCGGCATCCCTCGGTACGGTGCAGAGCTGGACGAAAGGATCATTCCCAACGAGGCCGTGAAGGAACGAGCGGTGAGTTTTGACAAGGGGTGCTATATCGGCCAGGAGCCTGTCGTAATGATGGAGCACCGAGGACGTCCCAATAGGGTTTTGTCTGGTTTGAAAGTCCTTGGTGATATTGTACCAAAGAAGGACGCAGTACTACAGAAAGACGGGCAGGAGGCTGGGTGGATTACAAGTGCGGTCCGGAGCCAGTGGGAGGACGGTGTCATTGCGCTCGGATTTATTCGGCGCAAATACATGAATCATGGAGATCGTATCACACTGGCGATGGAAGGCGGATCGACAGAGGCTGAGATTGTACCATTACCGTTCCACGAGATCACCTGAGGAAATCAGAATGCACACCAGCATCAGTGGCCTTGTCAATTCGCTCCAAACGCAGGGATTCATTACAGTTGAGAACGTATTCTCAGATCGTGAGATGGACGATTTTACGAGGCTTCTCAATCAGTCGATAGAGGAAGCTCTCTCGTCCGAATCCTACAAGGGCCGCCCCACCGACACACTGCTGGGTCGAGCGAATGATACAGTGTGGACACTCTGGGAACTATACGGTGTCTGCGAGGAGGGCCTGAGGTATACCCGTCACCCCGCAATCATTGAGATTCTGGAAACGGCATTAGGAGAGCCCGTTGTACACGCCAGCCCGGGGACCATGTTTGACAAAGTGGCTGGAGGTGACGCCTCCATAGGATGGCATCAGGACTCCTTCTTTATAATGGACCCACCGGACTGGGACGCCATAGATGTAAGCAAATACCGGTACCAGTTCGGCCATTTGCACGTGCGTCCCAACCAGATGAATATGGACGAAGATTACTACCGAAAATCTCTGATCGTACGTATTAACGTCGACGAGCAGACCTCCGAGAACGGAGTCTTGCGTGTGCTACCAGGGTCATATCTGGAGGGTCCGTTCGAACTTCACGGCGACCAGACTGGCAAGATACAGAGCGCTTATGTTGAAGCTCACAAATCGGAGGCAATTGAATGCGTAGCTGGAAGAGGTAGCGTTACGTTCTACTACCCGACCACCCTGCATTCATCAGGCATCAGCACCGCAGCGGCAGGGACCCATCGCAGGGCCGCTGCTCACCGAATGAGGGCGAGCAGCATTCGGGTTCCAGGGTGGGAGTGGCCGACGGACTGGACGCCCGGCGTCATAGCTGCCGAAGCTGAGGCAGGCTTCGATTTGAGCCCACTCTCATAGTACCCTTATAACTGGAGCCAACTTCCCAATGTCATTCCAGCTGAATTCGCCTCTCGACATGCATCTTCACTTTCGTGAAGGTGCTATGCTGGATCTCGTGGCGCCACTCAGCGCTCATTCGTTTTCTGGTGGCGTAGTCATGCCCAACCTGGTCCCGCCAGTGGACGACGTCCACCGACTGGACGCCTACGAACGTCAGGTCCGTGCTGCAACATCACCACTAGGTTTCGAACCTTACATGACCCTCTTCATGCGGCCGTATACCTCTGAGGAACTGTCCGAGTTGCGCGATAGGATTATTGGGGTGAAACTGTATCCTGCCGGTATTACGACGCACAGTGACCAGGGCGTTAAAAACATGGACGATGTGGCGGACACTTTGCGGATGATGGAGGAAATGGAGATACCGCTTCTCGTACATGGCGAAACACAAGGATTTGTGCTGGATCGGGAAGTGGAGTTTCTCAGCACATATGAGCAACTCGCTTCCCGGTACTCCAAGCTGAAGATAGTGATGGAGCACATTACCACTCTTGACGCTCTACGCCTTCTGGACCGGTACGATAATCTCTATGCGACGGTTACCCTTCAGCATCTAATGATCACTCTGGATGACATTGCTGGCGGGCTGATGAATCCCCACCTATTCTGTAAACCCATCGCCAAGCGTCCTGAAGATCGCGATGCACTATTATCAGCGGCACTCGCGCCCCATCCAAAGTTGATGTTTGGAAGTGATTCAGCGCCCCATCCGCGGGACAAGAAGGAGTGTTGCGGGTGTGCCGCAGGCGTCTTCACAGCACCAGTAGCGCTTCAGATATTGGTTGAATTGTTCGCGAAGCACAATGCACTGGATGCCCTGCAGGCTTTTACATCGGATAATGCGCGACGGATATACGGAGTGAATCCACCGAAGAAGGTAGTGGAGTTCGACAATTGTGGTGATGTCATTCCCGAAAGGTACGGAGACGTGATACCGATTTTCGCGGGCCAGAGTACATCCTACGCGATAACCAGGGTTGACACTGAGCTGTAAGACCTATCTCTCGGATCGAATTATCTGAGCCATATGGGGTTCGAGATAATCCAGGGCCTCTCTGAAACCTGAAATAAGGGAAGGTATCGACGAATCTGAAACACCTCTACGCGATAGACCCCTGGTTTCGCCACATTGAATGTCGCTTCAGCAGAGCGCGACTCCGCGGCGATAATGCCCCCCTTCATCAAACGGATTAATACTCCCTCTTCGGCACCGGTAGAAACCGTCACGCGTCCGTCTGACTTTGCCACGGCGCTACCGCCCATGGTTACTGTCGTATCATCGTCCGCATAGTCGAACGAGAACCCGTGACCGGCGCCATATCCCTCAACCACGCTATATGACCTACCATGCGCGATAGCTGAATTTATCAACTGCTTATCGTGATCGGAGTTGCCTGTCAACGGTTCATCCGTCAGCACGTACGTCCGCAACCAGTTAAACATCCGCCCATAGGTAGGGAACGGCAAGAACTGATCACCCCAAAGGGGAATTCGGGCGTGCGCGTCGACACTGGCCACTGCGACCACATGGCTACTTGCGGCCATTTGATCGAGTCTGGCAAGACTCTCCGAGGGATAGTCAACAAGGCCATTTAGCGCTGCGACCGGGGATATCGGATACCAAACCAGCGCCCGGGCCCACTCCCAGAGACTGTCGTCGCGCCATTCACTATCGGCATTGAAAACTTCAAGGCCCTGCAATCCATTAAGGCCCCAGTCCTGCCAATCTCGACGGCCGTATGGGTGAGCCACTACACTGATCCCTCCGTTGGATTCGATCGCATTCAGGAGCTTAGGAAGTCCATCGGGCCCGTCTTGTTCCAGGTGGCGCGTCGTGCCCAACGCAAGAATATGGCCGTAACTGGTGTTTATCTCCTCACCCACCATGACGAGAGCTGATCCGTAGTAGCCTTCCCCTCCGCTGGCCGCACCGGCAACTGTACTGTGATCGGTCAACAGCACGAAATCCAGTTCCGATGCCGCAGCCACCTTCCCGATATCTTCCAGTGTACCGCTGCCATCTGAATGGACAGAGTGGACATGGACCGCCCCCGAATATACTGAGTACCTGTCGGACTCGGGCGCAAGAACAACACGCCGTCCGTCCTGAGCCACATTGACCCCAGTGATCAGAATGAACAGAACAATCGCGCCGAAGGCCATAGATCGACTTCGCAGTCGCATTAGGTCGCCTCCCGAAAGGCATGCTCGAGATGCCTGATTAGATATCGTCCGCGCTCTACCTTGATACCTATCACGTCGAAACGGCAGTCGGTGCCATATAAGTTATTATCATGGATATATTGGGAGGCAGCCTGAGCGACGCGCTTCTGTTTTCGGGCGTCGACCCACGTTTCAGGGGCACCAAAAGCTCCATCACCCCCGGTCTTCACTTCTACAAAGACCACACAGCTGGCCTGCTGAGCTACAAGATCGATTTCTGTCCGGCTCGCCTTGTCACGGTAATTTCTTTGAAGTATGATGTATCCTTTGCGGAGGAGGAATCGGGCTGCTTCCTCTTCACCACGGGCACCTCTCAGGTGAGTGGATTCAGACATAGGCGCCATCCGCAAACATTGGGGTCGGGCAGGGGTTAAGGAGGAGGGATTTTCACGTGATCGCCGGTTCATTCTTCAGGCGAAATGAGACCCGATGAAGGGGGCATCTACCGTGGAGCCGAATAGCTTCCACGTGTTCTGGCGTACCATAGCCTTTGTGTCGGACGAAGCCGTATTCGGGATAAGTCGCATCGTAGGCTATCATGATTCGATCTCTGGTCACCTTCGCCACTATTGAAGCCGCGGCTACCGACAGGCTTTTGGAATCACCTTTGACTACGGCATCCTGTGGGCCATTCCATGATATCCTGTCGATACCGTCGATCAATAGGTGTTCGGGCTCTCTTGCAAGGGCATCTACCGCGGCACGCATGGCTTTCAGATTCGCCTGCCGGATATTGTACCGGTCGATGTCCTCAGCACTCGCCTTCCCGACACCTACGGCTGAGGCAGCAGATGATACCACAGCGAACAGCCGGTCTCGCTCTGCGGGAGAGAGCTTCTTTGAATCATTCAGGCCACGGATCAGGAGATTGGATTCAGGGAGTATGACCGCTGCAGCCACGACCGGTCCGGCCAGAGCGCCACGACCGGCCTCGTCAATCCCAGCCACCCGCGACACCCCCTTGCCCCAAAGCGACTGCTCCAACTCAAGCATGCCACTGAGTCGCTTTTTTTCCTGTAGAGAAAGCGCGCGACTCAACTTCTCCGCTCGGGGATACGTGCTGCTTTGCCCTTCAGCCCTCTGATGTAGTAAATCTTGGCGCGACGAACCTTACCACGGCGTACAACGTCAATGCCACCGACGATAGGAGCGTGAAGAGGAAAAACACGTTCTACCCCTATGCCCTGTGATATCTTGCGGACCGTAAAGGTCTCGGCGATGCCACCGCCCGATCGCTGAATAACGACGCCCTGGTACATCTGAATACGCTCTTTCTCTCCTTCACGGACCCGCACTTCGATACGCACCGTATCACCGGGACCAAATTCCGGTAAGTCCGTTTTAAGCTGCTCATTGCCAATCGCATCTACAACATTCATGGTCTAAATCCCTTTCTGTAATATCACGCTATACCTGAATGGTACCGGCCGGAGGCTCAGTTCGCTATTCCTCCGCCGGTTTATCCGATTCTTCTGAACTCCGATTACTTCCAGCGAGCTCCTGCTTCCTGCTTTCAAGAGATGATATAATCCGCTTGTCTTTTTCAGTTAAAGTGACTTTATCGAGCAGATCAGGCCTACGCTCTGCAGTTGCTTTCAAGGACTGTTCATGCCGCCACGTGTCTATGTTACCATGGTGCCCGGACAGAAGCACATCCGGGACCTGCATGCCATCAAATGTCTCAGGACGCGTGTAATAGGGGCAGTCGAGAAACCCATCATAGAACGAATCCCCAACAGCTGACTCAAAATCTCCCAGGACACCTGGTATCAAGCGAACCACCGAATCAGTAACGATCATGGCTGGTAGCTCGCCGCCCGTTACGACATAGTCTCCAATGCACCATTCCTCCACGTCAAGACCCTCTATAACACGCTCATCGACACCCTTGTAGTGCCCACAGATGAGTAAGAGGTTGTCCGTCTTTGTCAGACTCTTTGCGGCTTCCTGAGTGAAGGATTGCCCTCTGGCAGACATGAGTATTATCCGGTTCAGTTGTCCGGATTCGTAGCCTGCCTGAATGGACCGGACACCCTCAAAGATCGGTTCGGGCTTGAGAACCATCCCCGATCCGCCGCCGTAAGCGTAGTCGTCGATGGTTCTGTGCCGGTCCGTAGTGAATTGCCTAAGATCGTGCACATGAATATTGGTCAACTTGCGATCACGGGCCCTCTTGATGATACTTTCATTAAAGGGCCCGGTGAACATATCCGGAAATGCGGTCAGAATATCGAAACGCATCACAACATCCAATCACAGGATCAGGCCCGACATCGGGCGAATGACAACCCTTTGGTTAACGGCGTCAAGCTCTACTATTACCTCTTGAATAGCCGGAATCAAAGATTCTCCATCGGGCGTATCCACGACAAAAATGTCGTTGGCGGGCATTTGCAGAATCTCTCGGAGCATGCCGACCTCGCTTCCGTCTTCCGTGAGTACCTTGCTCCCTATGAGGTCGCACACGTAAAACTGGCCCTCTGGCAGCTGAGCTTTCTGGTCGTCAGGCACCTGTATATAGGCACCCCGAAGTTTATCCGCCGCCTCAGGCGTATCGACTCCAGCGAATTTCAGCATCAATGCATTGCGCTCAGTCTTGCAGGATTCAATGGTATATGGCGATCTTTCACCATTCCCAGATTCCAGCCAAACCTGCTCCAGATCTTTGAAGCGCTCTGGAACGTCTGTCAGAAGATCCGCACGCATATTGCCCCGCAGTCCGTGAGGTTTGCGGATTCTGCCAATATCGACCCAATCTTTATCCATGGTTGAGTGATTTAACCTGTCCCTGGATGCACTTATCTATTTCGACTCAGCGTCTGCAGTTTCGACAACTGTCTCACCGCGCATTTGTGCATAGACACCGGCATTGGCGAGCAATGTTTTTGCGGTCTCCGTCGGCTGTGCGCCCTTCTCCAGCCATGAAACGGCCAAGTCGTTATCTATCTTCAGCTCCTTCTGTGCCCCGATTGGATTGTAGTAACCGACACTATCGATATATCCACCACTGCGTTTCCGCCGTGAATCAACAACGACAATGCGATAAAACGGACGCTTCTTAGCTCCCATCCTTCGGAGTCTTATTGCTACTGGCATACGTACTTCCTCCTGAAATAAATCACACACTACTGTGCGATGAGGTAATCATGGCGCATGAGGCGCCATCCGTTCAAATGTCCGGACAACCCGGACTGAACAGCGGTTAAAAAGGCATCATCTTTCCAAGCTTTCCAGGTTTGTTCATTTTACCCATTCTCTTCATCATCTTTTGCATCATGTTAAACTGCTTCAGCAACTGGTTCACGTCCTGCACAGTGGTACCACTTCCACTGGCAATACGTTTCCGGCGACTACCGTTGATGATATTTGGTTTCCGGCGTTCATTGAGCGTCATGGAACTGATTATCGCTTCAAGCCGGGCCATAGCACCTTCATCCATCTCTGCACCTTGAAGCGCATTCTTGTTGACACCAGGAATCATGCCCATGATATCTTCCATGGATCCCATCTTGCTGACCTGTTTGAGCTGCGTCCGGAAGTCCTCCAAATCAAATGTTTCCTTGCGCAACTTCTCCTCTAGCTTCAGGGCTTCGTCCATGTCGATGGACGCCTGGGCCTTTTCCACTAAAGAAACAACGTCACCCATTCCGAGAATTCGGGACGCCATTCGGTCCGGGTGGAAAGGCTCCAGCGCATCAAGCTTTTCGCCTACGCCTATAAACTTGATAGGTTTTTGCGTAACTGATCTTATGGAAAGAGCCGCACCACCTCGTGCATCACCATCCATTTTGGTAAGAATGCAGCCGTCCACGTCCAACTGATCATTAAACGTTTCGGCCACGTTGACAGCATCCTGGCCCGTCATTCCATCGACGACCAGAAGAATCTCATGGGGACCGACGGCTTTCTTAATACTCTGAAGTTCCGCCATCATATCTTCATCAACGTGTAGCCGGCCTGCCGTATCGAGAATCACGATGTCCTGATAGGCTTGTTTTGCCTTCTGCAAGGCAACTGAGCAGATCGTAATAGGATCTTCACTGCCTTCAATAGAGAATACGGGAACATCGAGTGACTCACCCAGAACTTGGAGCTGTTTGACCGCCGCTGGCCTGTAGACATCTGCTGCCACCAGCAGAGGTTGCCTTCCCTGCTGTTTGAACATTCTGGCCAGTTTACCCGTAGCGGTAGTCTTACCCGATCCCTGCAAACCGACCATCATGATAACAGTCGGCGGGGTATCCATCAGTGTCAGCGGTGAAGCCGCCTCTCCCATGAGCTCGACTAATTCGTCATGTACCGCACCAATCATCTGCTGGCCGGGGGTCAGACTCTTGAGAACACCCCTTCCAAGCGCCTTTTCCTTAACATTCTCGATGAACTCTCGCGCTACCTTGAAGTTTACATCCGCTTCTAGTAGCGCGCGGCGAACTTGACGAAGACTGTCGTCGATATTCTTTTCCGTAAGTTTTCCCTGACCGCGTAGATGTTTCAAGACCGAATCCATGCGATCGCTTAACTGTTCAAACACCCTGCACCTCCAAAAAACACAATATCAGCACAAAGAGCCCGAGCCCTTCGTTGATCAAATCCCATGACATCTTCGGGCCATATCTGATTTTTCTATAACTGACGCCTAAACTTCACTGCGAACGATCCGTCGATCCCGTGTTCAGAGGGAAGCGTCTGCAACATTCCGCGGCCGTCGACCAATTCCCCTACGGCACCTGTCTCCGGTGCTTCTATGGTGTACTCCGGGTGACGTGTAGAAAAGGCCTCGGCAATCTCGCTATTCTCCTCCGGCTCAATGGTACAGGTACTGTAAACAAGCACCCCGCCTGGTTTAACCAGAGTCGATCCGTGTTCCAGCAATTCGGTCTGCAACTTACTTGCGGTCGCGATATCTTCCACCGAACGGCGCCACCGTAATTCAGTCCTGCGCGCTACGGTTCCGAGCCCAGAACACGGTGCGTCCACTAGCACGCGATCAGCAAGACGACGCAATTTACACAATCTTCCGTCCATTGCCACTGGTATAATGCAACTGAGCCCCAATCTTTCTCTATGCTGCTTGAGTCTCTTCAACCTCCCAGGAGCGAGATCCACACCCAAAACCCGGCCCTGATCCTGCATTAACTCGGCTATAAAGCCTGTTTTACCGCCCGGAGCGCAACAGAGATCAACGACTGTTTCTCCGGGTTGTGGATCAAGCAGAGCGACGGAAAGCCCCGCGCTCTCATCCTGTACCTGGAACCAGCCCTTGTG
>JABIQT010000983.1 GCA_018667995.1 Candidatus Latescibacterota bacterium | reverse complement strand
GTAGATAAACCAGGCGGCAGTGGGGCCAAGGTACTGGCATTGGACATTACATCTTTTCCCCAGGATGTTTATACTATGGAGTTGTCCGTGACGGACAACGAATCGGGAGCGTCAGTTTCCAGACAGAGCATCTTCGAGGTTGTTCAACCTCCTCCTCCACCACCACCTGTCACTGTACTGTCGGAAAAGATGGCTAAAAGGGGAGGGCGAATGCTCAAGGTGATGGTCGACACCGGACTGGCAAATTCCCGCGACCAGAGTTTGTATAAGAGGTTAGATCTACAGGCCAAGACAGATTTCCTAATCAATTTCTGGAAGGAAAGAGACCCGACGCCCGACACGCCCGAAAACGAATTCATGATTGTATTCAATGAACGATTCTCATTCGCGGACTACCAACTTGGTGGAGCTGAAAGCGATCGTGGCGATGTTTTTATGCGCTTTGGGTATCCGGAAGAGATCGAACGGCATGACTCTGACAACAACTCCAAATCTTATCAGATCTGGTACTACACCTCAGGCGTTCAAGGCGATTCAGGCCGCTCAGACGGTGGCGGCAGGCAGTACTTCGTGTTTGGTGACCGGATGGCCGTTGGGCGATACGAGTTATTGCACTCTACGGCAGTAGGATCCGTCAATAACCCTGGTTGGCGTAGGTTGCTATTATTGGATCCCAATCTTCTTGAGGGAGGGGTGCAGGGACAGACAAACACCGGCTCTTCGTCACTCAAACCGGGTGAACCATAGGATGCATGGTTGTGTGAGGCCAAACATAAACAGGCGGCTCCCTATCTGCGGGGAGCCGCCTGTTTATGTTTCGGGTGCCTAGGCCTGTGTGGCCATCTACCACTGGTCAATGCACATTAGAGTTTGCGGGACTCCGGAATTCTTCGGCGAAGCTCGCCATAAGTATTACTCCGAAGACTTCTCATCGGTGCAGGGCATATGCGGGGAGTTACCGATATAATCTTGCAAGCCTGTTACCTGCTGCAAATCACACTGGCCGACAGTAAGGCTATTGATGCAGCTCCATACTCGTGAATTCATCCAGCCGTTTCTTGAGCCGGTTGACCGTTGCCGGTTCAAGTCGGACCACCACGCGAACGCCCTCAGGTTCATCCTCCCGCACAACTATCTGCCCGGATTCATATATGGCCGATAGTATGCTCGCTGCATGGTGGGGGACAAAGAGATCGAACTCCTCCAACCTGGTTTCGTTAGCGACAATTCCAATTCGCTCGCGGAGCCGTGCCACATCTTCCTGAACGAGTGCTGACATGGTCATTGATCCCGGGTACTCGGCATTTAGTCTATTGAGAATTCCTGGCTCCTTCAGCAGATCCACTTTGTTGAAGACGAGCAGGCTTGGCAATTTACTTGCACCAAGATCATCAAGCACGGTGTTGACGGTCTCTATGTGTTCTTCGTAACACGGATGACTGATGTCCACGACGTGAAGTAGCAAGTCCGCGCTGTAGACCTCCGTAAGGGTGCTTTTGAAAGAGGATACCAGGTGATGAGGTAGCTTACTGATGAATCCTACGGTATCTGAAATCAGGACATCTTGTCCGATACCCACATCGATAGATCGCGTCGTAGAATCAAGGGTCGCGAACAACCGATTCTCTACCAGTGTGCCAGCATTGGTGATGGCGTTGAAGGCTGTGGATTTTCCGGCATTTGTATATCCGACGAGAGCGGCACAGAACATATCGCTGCGCTGTTTGCGCTGAACGTTATAATGGCCCTCCACCGTCTTTAGCTGCTTTGTCAGATACTTGATCTTATGTCGGATCAGGCGCCGATCGATCTCAAGCTGAGTCTCACCCGGACCACGTACACCGATAGCACCACCTGAGCCAACACCGCCTTCCTGCCGGGACAAATGGTCCCACTGCCTCGTCAGTCGCGGCATCATATATTGCAGTTGTGCGAGCTCGACCTGGATACGTGCCTGCCGTGATCTTGCCCTACCTGCAAATATATCAAGGATCAAACCACTGCGATCGAGAATGCGTCTCTCAATTTGCTTGTCGAGGTTTTTGATCTGCGCCGGTGTTAGATCATCATCAAAAATAACCAGATCGATGTCTTCAGCCTGACATAATTCGGCGATCTCTTGTGCCTTGCCAGAACCGATAAATGTAGACGGATGGATGGCCCGGCGGACCTGTAATATCTGTTCCACTACTTCCGCTCCGGCGGTATCGGCAAGCAGCGCAAGCTCGTTCAACGATTCAACGGTTTCTCTCGTTCCATTACCGGAGATGCTGAGGCCGACGAGAATGGCCCTTTCCCGATTCTTGTTAACTATCTCGTGCAGGATATTCCTCCGATCTTATTCAGCATTCGTTCAGGCAGCAGCCGTCTGGCGGGTTGGAACCCGCGTGAGCCAGCTCTCTATCAATAGGAGAATAAAGGCAATCCAGAGCAGAGCTTTCCAAATCTCATAACCCCGAGTGGACTGAAACAGCGAGTCCTCCGGCGGCGCATCGGGGTCGCCCACGCGTACCATCGTGCTGCCCAGGTTCTGAAGGGCTTC
>JABIQT010000982.1 GCA_018667995.1 Candidatus Latescibacterota bacterium | reverse complement strand
TCCAGCGACTCTCCCGAGACGACCTTTACCCCCTCGTTGCGCCAATCTGCTTCTTTTGATTCCGGCATAGGTTACCCCGTAGGTGAATGTTCCGTAGTGCGTGGTATTTGCCCGGACCTGTTCAACTTATTTCTACTATTCGCGTTCGCGGTCAGAAACCAGAGTACTGGAAGAACGACCAGCGTAGTCGTGAGTAGATCCTCGGTCGTATGATAGTTCTGATATACCATCAAGGAGGCATACAGTAGGATGGAGAGTAACACCAGGAATCGCCACGGCCAAAATCCACGGACCAGAGGGAACGCAAGCGCAAGAGAGAGCGCAAGGTGGGTACTGTAGTCCAACTCCAGACTTGACCAGATGCCCGTTGCAGCGTCGATTTTCATTACCAGGTAAACAATAACCACAGACCACAACATGGGTCTGATCCCGGATCCGTTCCATACCGAGGATTTCTGCTTAATCGATTTCCATATTTGGTACAATGAGGCCGCCGCCAGGATTGGTATGTAGGCGTCGGCGACGAAATCCCACTGCTGATAGGTGAGAAGATCCATCATGGCATTTCGTACCAGTCTACAGTAAAGTTCGATTTATTCTCTAATAGCGCGAACTTAACAACGCGTGAGTTCAAATCCTGAAATCCTTGAAGATGACACGGAATAACAGCGTGTATAGGACCGGAACGATCCCAAACGTTAGAATTGTAGCCCCCGCCAAGCCGAATATGATCGAGATGGCCATGGGGTCCCACATGGGACCACCACTCAGCCAATGAGGAATTAGCCCGCCAATGGTTGTGGCCGTGGTCAAGAGAATGGGACGTAGTCGTTGCTGTGCGGATTCGATCAGTGCGCGCGCAGGATCCAGTCCGTTTTCATCGATTTCGATGCGAATCCGGTCTAACAGGACAATGGCATTGTTGATCACAGTACCGGCAAGCGATATGATCCCGAGCAGGGCCATGAATCCGAAGTACGAATCCGCCACCAGAAGACCCGTCACAACGCGGATCAATGATCCCGATTTTCGGCCGCCACATCCTGGCTGGATAGGCCCGCCGTGCGGGGCCTAGGTTGGCTGATATTTGTCATCAGCTTCCTGGACCAAATATCACAGCCATCTCGGATATTCCTACCTCCAGGTGTTTCAACAAGTCTGGCCTCCGATGGCTGATCTATAGTAAAGTCAGTGCATTCGGTCGTTCTTGTGTGCTTGATGTGATTCTGTTAGTCGAACTTCGCTCGAAACAGGGCTGATCATATCGAGGCTTCGAACACAAGCCGAAGGACGGTGTCACGTCAGAATTGGCTCTTTCCAGAGAGGGACTCGATTGGTCAATGTCTCTCTTTGCCGCGCCGACACAGAATCAAGTGTTTCAGTACGTGGTGTGTAGCATTCCCAGATACCGGCATCCTCTCTCCCGAAATTCACAATAATCGTCTTTCTTGTCTTCCGCGATGGATTTGCAGTACCGGTGTGAATCAGCGCTTCATTAAACAGAACAATGTCTCCGGCTTTGACGCTATCAAACACAAATGCTTGCGCCGGGATATCTTTCATATGTTCCTCGTCGATGGTGAAAATGGCCTTGTGCGATCCAGGGATTATCGCAAATCCGCCCTCGTCCGGCCCCACATCGGTAATACAGTAGAACACCTTTATCATGGGGCAGATACATTGCCCATTAACCCAATGTCCGGTGGGATGCGGACGAATCCCTCGATGCCAAACGCCGCCCTCATAACCCGGATAGGTGTATAGAAGATCATTGTCTATGTGTCGGTAATCTCGGCCCAGGAACTCAGACAGGTACTTTTCAACGGCCGGATGATCGAGGAACCCGCAGAATCGCGGATCGGCATCAAAAATACGCGACACAGGATGATTCATCTGTTCTTGGTCCCACCCCGGGTTCTCTCGGTTGAGAGCTGAGAGGTCTGTGTTTTCGAGCTCGGTGGCCCAGCTGGTGTATTCGGCTACCTGCCCAGGTGTCATGGCTTGCCGAAGGTGCAGATATCCTTGAACGTCAAATGTGAATTTTGTTTCATTTGATACCGACATGGTAGACCTCCAGAATCCTAACTTGCTCGGTTGGCCTAAGGTGTCAAATCGACGTTGATGCTAAAAGATCCGTATACTGCAAATGAACTCTTTCCCCCAAAGACCCGAAGATATCTTGGCTCCACGCCTAGATGCGTCGGTCCAATGGGAACAGCGATGAGTAAGCCTGGCCCGAAAACGAACTTGTTATTGGTCAGTTTGGAGATGACGGATCCGCCGGTCAGATTCTTCACGGATGTGCTTGCCACGCCCAATAAACCCGCAGAACGAATGAGAATGGGCCGTGTTACAATAGCGGATCCGAACTCCACGCCATATATCAATAGGCCGGTTTCACTTGAGAGCCCACCGGCCAGAGACAGGTCTTTGCCCAAATGATAGGTACCACGTGCACCTACGAACATGCCCTTTGATCCCACGGGCAGCTCGAAGCCGACGCTGGCGCCGAGTCCCACGCCGTAGATGTCCTCCATGGCAGTGCCACCCATGGCCCGAACAACCAATTGAGCTTCAGAACTCGTACTATTTACCGCGACGATGGTGACTGCTACCAGGACGACCAAGGATGTTCTGAGCATAGTGCAGTTTACTCCTTTACGGTATTTAGAATTCGCGCCGCGTTCTTTCCCAGGATAGCAGCAGCGGGTTCATCGTCTATGTCGATTATCACGCGAGCGAGTCCGGCCAGAGGAACGAAAAGCGGTGCATGGGTGCCAAAGAGCAGTTTCTCGGAAAGACCAGAGTCTACGAGCATCGCCAGGCTCTCCATTCCATCCGCCTGAGAAACGTCAGCATAGAAATTCGCCTGGGATCGTAACCGATCCGTCTCGCTTCTAATGGCGCTGGTGGTAGCTCCGCCAGCGATGACTGTAAGATCTGGATGTCGCTCGGCCAGTTCGGCAATTTCCGATATGGCAATATCACAGACTATAGCCAGCGGATGCTGGTGGCGGGAATCGTCTATGCGCGTTTGCACCAGGACCACAATTTGGAGCTTTGAAAGCTCGGTGCACAATTCGTCAGCCAATTCCAGCGAGTAGGGGGCATACGCAGGAAGGAGCTTGATCATCGACACGTCCGGTCGCCTTAGGGCCTCGCTGAGCGCGTCCTGCCATGTGGGAAGCGTCGGATCGATTACCGGTACGGGAACGATCTCTTCGTACCTATCTGCTGCGTCATACACCAAGTGATTGTACTGTTGCTGATTTGGACACCACGCAGCGTCGAGAGGCGCTAAGCAAATTCGGTCCACGCCGCTCTGCAAAAGAGAACTACGTACCGACTCCACGTCCCCCTGGATAGGTAACGTATTCCAAGGGCCTGTCCAGGCATTGATGTCGATGATCATGTATCGTCCGTTGAGTTAACGATATCCGGATTGGAATCCGTATACTGATGATATGGGTGATGCCAAAATGCGGACAGTAAAAGTTAAGTCGATGACCGCTCATATTTCCCGATGGATGGCAGGAGAATGTACGAAAAAGGTAACGGTCTGTGTGCGCGTCAGAGTGCCCAGTCTGGGAGTATCCTCGCTGCGTTGTCCCACAGGATGGCACGTTTGGTCTCCTCCGTGAGATTCGCGCCAAGAGTTTTGGCCATTGTCACACCGAAATGTCGAATTGGGGCATCAGAGCCATATACCACGCGATCTGGCCCGAGACGAGCTACAGCTGCTTCTATCATTCCGGACTCAGGGTCTCCGCCTGAGGTATCTACGACCACGTTAGGAACAGATACCAGTGACTCGAGTCCTCTCAAACCTGCGCCATTCAGGTGGGCCATGATGATGCGCGAACGGGGATATTTCTTAGCCAGTTCAGCCACATCCTGCGGAGTAGATTCACCCACCAGGTTTCCTGTACTCTTCAACCATGCATGTTGCAATACGGGGACCTCGTGAGCTATTGCCGATTCCATTATAGGATCCATTCCTGGATCAGACGCCTTACGTGCCACCCACAGTTTTATACCAGCCATGCCCTCCTGATCTATACAACGGTCAATCTCCAAGACGGCGGCGTCCGGTGCCGCTGGCGTCACGTAGCAGAAAGGAATGATGACATCGGGTGCGGCATCGCGCATGGCCAATGCGTAATCATTCGCGGCACGGCACATCCACGGTTCTGGATCATAGGGTGTAGAATCATGCAGCGAGAACAGCACCATGCGTGAGATTCCGCAGCGTCCTGCTGATTGGATCAACCGATGAGCATCTTCCTTGGCCGATTTCATGGCTGATGGCCCGAAACACGCCAGAGGATGGACGTGGATATCCAGTACGGGACATGGGGGTGTAAGGTTATTTCGAAGCGAATGAAGATTCATCTGGGTAGGAAGGTTTCCGGAGAATTACTGGTTTGTGTTTGGGCCGGTGCTACTCTGTATCAAGCCACACCGAGCACCTGCCGTGCGGCCGTGGCAGTTT
>JABIQT010000508.1 GCA_018667995.1 Candidatus Latescibacterota bacterium | reverse complement strand
TCTTTTTTTGTTCCAGTTGGCGTCGAACGGGACCTGAATCCCTCTTAAGGTCAATCATTAGGAAATTTGTGTGGCTGGGGATGTAGCCAATGCCCATTGCTTCGAGCTGTCCTATGAGGTAAGCTTTCTCGGTGGATACAGATTCTATCGTCCGCCTGACGAATTCGGTGTCCTCAATAGCTGCCAGTGCGGCAGCTTTGCTCAATAGAGAGACCGTCTCACCGAAATCATTCACGGCAGATAGCCGATCGGCCATGGCCACAGAGGTGACGGCATAACCGATGCGCACCGCAGCCAGACCGTAGACTTTGGAGAAAGTCCGGGTGACGATGATATTCTCGCGGCCGTGGGCGAGTTGGATGGCGTCCTTGTACCCTGGGACCTGAACGAAATCCATATAGGCCTCGTCAATCATGACTGTGACGTGATCGGGGACGGCGTCCAGGAATGCTCCCAGTTCCTCATGGGGGACAATTGTACCGGTCGGGTTGTTCGGATTCGTAATAACGATACAGGAAGTTTCAGAGGTTATAGCCGCCAGCATAGCCGCCAGATCATGGGTATGATCCGGTCCTATGGGAATTCGCTTAACACCGCTGTTGAGGTGCCCATCGGCCATCCTGATGGCCTCGTACGCCGCCGATACACGCCCGTAGGCAGGTGTCGCTTCGATTACTTCGCCGGTGCCCCCGTTCAGCGCGAGGCGCGCCACGATCTGGTGTATGGCGTCGGAGCCAGGAGCGATGATGACACGCTGGTCCGACCGACCGCGTCCACCAGGCGAAACACCGTGAAACCTGCTGATCACCTTGTTCAGCTCGGATGAGGAGTCGAAGCGGTTTACGCTAAACAGGATTTGCAGTACCGTGTCGATGACTCTTAGTGAGACACCCATAGGGTTCTCATTGTTATTCAGCCGTATTTCGCCCGGCGGCACTCCACGGCTCTTTATATCTGCGACCGATTGTAGCAGCGACGTGGTAGACGATGCCGCAGATGCCTGCCAGATATCTCCAGCGGCAAAGGCGCCCGTGCTCACCAGGGCGCCCATAAGAAAATCACGTCGAGACACAGAACCGTGGTTTGTAGACTGGTCCGATTCTATTTTCGGCTCTTTCATTTGGCTCCTCTACAGAGGTTGTAGCAGCGGAATCAGTCGGTGGTCTGCATGGTATTACCGCATATTAGGGCGTGTACCGGATTCCCTGTTGTCGGTCACGATCACGCCATACTTAACGACCATCGTGATATCGAAAAGCGCCGAGATATCCTCAAAAGGGTCCTGCTCCAAGATGATCAAATCTGCTCGTTTACCGACCTGGATAGAGCCCGTTTCGTCGCTGATCCCAACGTGCTGAGCCGCATCGTAGGTGGCTGCTTGAACAGCCCGTGCTGGCGTCATGCCTGCCTGAACCATCATACGAAGCTCTTGAATGGTATTTAGGCCTGGCTCCGCAAGGCCAAAGGTGTCAGAGCCCAAAACGATGCGAACGGCGTTTTCCTTCGCCAAATTGTCCAGGTTTTCCCGTGCTGCCTGCATACTCTCAGGCATGAGCCGGGCATACACCCCTAAAGCAGGCGCGTAGCCCACATTCTGCATGCCCAGGCTGCGCTCCAGCCTCGTATCGCTTAACCACGATCGGGTAACGCCATGTTCGAGACCATCGAAGCCCAGCGAGATCGCCATCAATGCGATGGGCTCTTCCACGGTATATGCGGAGATAGTCAACCCCTCCCTGTGTGCCTGATCGACGATCGCCGACAGGATTTCACGGGAGTAGACGGACTCAACCAGCATCGGCATTGAACTGCTGGATTCACAGAGGTCGACATGTATGGCATCGACGCCCTTCCAGGCCAGATGGCGCACGGTCTGGATGGCGTCGTCGGGAGATGCGATAGCCTCTGATGTCCCAACCTTGGGCTGGCTTCTTTGCCGGTATATCGCAGCCGCGGTGGATTCGCCAGTACCAGAGATGGTCAGCATAGGCCCCACCGTAAGTATACGCGGGCCATTCAGCTTACCTGAACGGACAGAATCGCGAATCCGTATGATCTCATCCAGAGGATCGCCCATTGACTTTATGGTCGTCACTCCATGGTCCAAATAGGCGTTCAGTTTTCGGGCGACGTTTGACATTGAAGGGTCATAGGCGGAGCCGTTGACAGTGTCCGAGATAGAATCTACAAGATGTACATGCGTATCAATTATGCCGGGCATCAGGGTCATACCCGCCAGATCAATGACCATATGGGGCCGCTTTGAGCTGTCACCAGACGCCTCCAAATCGTCCAGCTCCATATCTTGCTCGTACGATTGCGCCACTTCCCACGGCATATTGAGACCGTAGCTGCCAGCCTGCCAGTCGCTACGCCACAAACTACCGTCCGCTTCCATATATGGATCTTCGCTGATTGAGAGTATGTGACCGTCGCGGATAACAACGACAGCCTGCGTGTAGATTGAGCCCGTCCCCTCTATAACACGGGCATTCTTAAAGACTATGTCCGCGGGGACTTCGAGGTCGGTCTGTCCGATGGTGTAACCAGGGCACATCAGAAAGGTCGCCCAGAGGATCAGTGTGTATCTGTAAACCATTTTAGTCTCCGATTTCTATTTAAAGGTTCAGCAGATATGAGAACTTAGCCACGACCGTCTGGGAGGCAGGTCGCATTCTTCGATGTCCCTTGAGGTCGAAGTTGTCATCGGCCAGCGCATTGTAGGCCACGAGAAACGTGTGTCCCTGTTGCATGGTATAGGCCAAAAGGAAATTGCTGACAATGGTACGCAGATGCCATGTATCTCCGGGAGTTCCCCGGTCGGTGTTCATCTGGAAATTCGTGTTTATGAAGACATCCGTAGACAGCGAGAAATTCATGCGCAGACGCGGGATGAGTGTTTCATTGAAGTATGATGATCCATTATTCGGGTTTTGACGCTCAAGCCTGTTGTAGATGGTCTCCAGAGCAAATCTGGCACGATAGGAGGGTTTCCACGTGACTGTAGATCTTATGGTTTGTCGTTTAGCATCGTAGAAATCGCCTCGGGTGTATGCCGCATTGACGGCCAAACGTCGACCGGGATCGGTAAAGATGCTGGCGTCGAATGAATCGAATGTGTAGGCGCCATTGAGAAAATCAACGCCCGCAATTCTTGTATTCTGCGTTAGGCGGTCAAAGTCTCTGTTCCATCC
>JABIQT010000977.1 GCA_018667995.1 Candidatus Latescibacterota bacterium | reverse complement strand
GATGCGCTTGACTCCGGCTTCTCTACAGGCTTCAAAGACATGATAGGCCCCCACCACATTGCTGTTGAGCAGGCTCGGCCAACTGTCACCTTCGGGGTCAGCCGCCAAATGAACCACTATATCCATTCCCGTGAACGCGCTCTTGAGCCCTTCGTAATCGGTGAGGTCGCAGCGGAAGAACCTATCCTCCGTCAGATCGAGATTCCATTTTCCCGGTACTCTTTCGGAAGCGGCTCTCTGACGATCAAGGGCGTAGACATCGTAGTCGTCACCTTGATTTCGGAGGCTGTCAAATGCCATGTAGCCTATCTGGCCCGCGGCACCCGTGACCAGGACTTTTAACATAAGATCTCGCTTGTCTGACTTTTGGGGTAATGGCGACTGATCGACAACGTTTATTGGTTTTGACAGAAGCACGTAAGACTATACATTACGACCTTTATACACAAGATGAATCATGCATTCAAAGGCTATTGCTTTCAGCATATCCGAATGGCTGTGGCATAGGAGAAGATTAGATGGCAAACGCACATTTCAAAGTACCCGAACCGATCAACGAAGCCATTCTATCCTATGGACCTGGCACATCCGAGAAGGCTGAAGTGAAGGCGAGATTGAAGGAAATGAAAAATAGCCCCGTCGACATACCCCTCATCATAGGTGGTGAGGAAATCAGGACGGGAAATACCGGTGTATTACGGGTACCTCACGACCACAGTGTCAACCTTGGTACGTATCACAAGGCCGGCCCGGCTGAGGTGAAGGCGGCCATTGATGCCGCATTGAGTGCCCGAAAGGCTTGGTCGGAATTGCCGTGGGAGCACAGGGTCTCCGTGCTGCTGCGGGCAGCGGAACTGCTCGCCGGACCATGGCGCCAGACCATCAATGCTGCCACCATGCTCGGCCAATCAAAGACGATTTTTCAGGCGGAGATCGACGCCGCCTGCGAGTTGATAGACTTCTGGCGATTCAACTGTCACTATCTGTCCCAATTGATGAGTGATCAACCGGCTTCATCACCTGGCATGTGGAATCGTCTGGAATACCGAGCTCTGGAAGGCTTCGTATTTGCGGTAACGCCTTTCAACTTCACCTCCATCGGCGGAAATCTGCCGACCGCCCCGGCATTGACAGGATGCGTGTCGCTTTGGAAGCCTGCATCGAGCGCGGTGTATTCCTCTTATCAAGTGATGAAGCTACTGGAGGAGGCTGGGATGCCCCCGGGCGTGATCAACTTCATCCCCGGCTCTGGCGCCGAGGTTGGAGATCCCGTGATGCAAAGTGTAGACTTGGCTGGGATTCATTTCACGGGATCCACTGGGACCTTTCAGCACATGTGGCGTACCGTGGCAGAGAATATCAGCGCCTCACGATATTACCCAAGAATCGTCGGAGAAACGGGAGGCAAGGATTTCATATTCGCACACCCATCCGCGGATGTGGAGGTACTGGTCACGGCAGCACTTAGGGGTGCCTTTGAATACCAGGGCCAGAAGTGCTCAGCCGCATCGCGGATGTACGTTCCGGCATCAATCTGGTCACAGTTCAGGGAAAAGTATGTCGCTGAAGTCAGTAAGATCACATGGGGCGACCCGGAAGATTTCACCCATTTCATGTGTGCCGTGATTGATGAAGCGGCTTTCAGGAACATTACCGGCTATATCGATTTCGCTAGAGGCAGTGACGCGGCTGAGATCATCACAGGTGGGGGCTACGAGGAGTCTTCGGGGTGGTTTATCGAGCCAACAACGATTGTCACGACGGATCCAAAGTTCAAGACCATGGAGGAAGAGATCTTTGGTCCGGTACTGACGATATATGTCTACGAAGACGATAGACTGGAAGAGACAATTGCCGTCTGCGACCATACTTCTCCCTATGCGCTAACGGGAGCCGTATTCGCCCAGGACAGGGCTGCCATATCATCTATGTCCAGTGCACTCAGAAATGCAGCGGGGAATTTCTATATAAATGACAAACCAACGGGTGCGGTGGTCGGCCAGCAGCCCTTCGGTGGTGGTCGGGCATCCGGTACAAATGATAAGGCCGGAAGCGCTATGAACCTGCTCAGATGGATGTCGGCCCGAACCATCAAGGAGACATTGGTTCCACCTTCCGACTGGCGCTATCCGTTTATGG
>JABIQT010000927.1 GCA_018667995.1 Candidatus Latescibacterota bacterium | reverse complement strand
TGCAGCTTCGATGAACCACGGGAAGACATGACTAGTATAGGTTGGCTATAGCGCATAATATGTAACATATCAAGGAGCTTATCGTGGCACTGAAATCTTTCATTGATGTCCCGAGCGATTCTCACTTTCCCATTCAGAACCTACCGTACGGTGTCTTCAGTGTAGGAGCAGGTTCGGCCCGAGTCGGCACACGAATCGGCGACTATGTGCTGGACCTGGCGCGGCTGGAGACCGACGGATACCTGCCCCACGCCCATCCCGTTTTCTCCTGCGACTCACTGAACCCCTTCATGGAATTGGGACGTGACGCATGGAGAACTGTGCGTGATCGGCTTCAGAGGCTGCTGGCAGCAGACAATGCAACCCTGCGTGATAATACCTCTCTCAGGGCATCGACAATGATACCGGTGCAGAATGTGACCATGCATCTTCCCGTGAGGATTGGCGATTACACGGATTTTTACTCTTCCCGGGAACATGCGACCAACATGGGTACCATGTTTAGAGGTAAAGAAAATGCGCTAATGCCAAACTGGGTCTATATCCCCGTAGCCTATCATGGTAGAGCGAGTTCTGTGGTTGTCAGCGGCACCGATATTCATCGCCCACGAGGGCAGATCAAACCTGATGATGGAGCCCCGATTTTGGCTGCAAGCAAAGTTATGGATTTCGAACTTGAGATGGGGTATTTCGTAGGAGCGGGCAATGAACTGGGTACGCCCATACCCGTCGATCGCGCCGCAGATCATTTCTTTGGAATGGTATTGGTCAATGATTGGAGCGCCAGGGATATTCAGAAATGGGAATACCAGCCGCTCGGACCTTTTCTAGCGAAGAACCTGGCTACATCCGTGTCACCTTGGGTCGTGACGCTGGAGGCGCTCGAACCGTTCCGATGTGCCAGTCCCTTGCAAGATCCCCCGGTCTTACCCTATCTTGAGCATGCCCAGGAACAAGCCTATGATATTGACCTCGAGGTCTTGATCCAGAGCGCGGCCATGACCGAACCATTCCCGATTTCCAGATCCAATTTCCGATACATGTACTGGACTATTGCCCAACAGTTGGCACATCATACGATTACTGGCTGCAACATGCGCCATGGAGATCTCCTTGCCTCAGGTACGCTGAGTGGTCCGACACCGGAAACCTACGGCTCGATGCTTGAGTTGACATGGAGGGGCGAACGCCCCATCGAGCTACCATCGGGTGAGACAAGGAAATTCATACAGGACGGAGATAGGGTGACCGTAACAGGCTGGGCTTCCAACGAGGACTTCACAGTCGGTTTTGGAGAGGTCACAGGCAGAATTCTGCCATGCCTGTAATCCTCACGGCATGAAATCGCCTGGATATGGTGATAGAGTGACAGTGCCTGCGCTGCTGTCAGTGCCGCCGGTACAAATGCCTCTGATTGGCGTTCAAAGGGACCGTTATCTACAGATGGTTCCGCCTGCTCAAAACGTTCATGCTGGCGGCACCTATACTCACAGGTAAGCTGTCGTTGCCCGATATTGCAGTCGTCACGCAGTCACATAGCGGCGGCGCATTATTCGAAAATGCGTCATTTTTTACTGGACGAAATAGGTTTATTGAATATACTCTTTTCGTATCGTTCCCGATAATACGGTTCAGCCAGCCTAAACGGTCATTCATTTAGCTACCATAATATGGTTAGTTCGAACCTCACAATATGTAGAGGAGGATTAAGCATGTCTAAACGGACATTGCCGTCCATGTTGTCAATTTTTGCCGGTATCGCTATACTGGTTTCTAGCTGTGCGGGTCCGCCCAATGAAGCCCGATCGGCTGCCGAGCAGGCTGTTCAGGATGCCCGCACTGGCGAAGCTGAGAAGTACGCAGCAGACGCCTTCAAGGCTACGGTAACCGCGTTCAACAGTGCTGAGAAACATATGACGGCGAAGGAGTACAGTGAGGCTCTCGCTGGGTACGAAGAGACCATTGCTCTGGCTACTACCGCCGGCAAGGAAACCGGTGTAGGTCGTCAACTTTCAAAGGCAGACGCGGAAACCAAATTGACCGAGTTCCTGACGAACTGGGGCGAAATTGGAAAAATGATCGAAAAGGGCCGCGGTCGCAAAGCGAAAGCCCTCGCTCAGGAAGCCAAGGTTTTCGGTGATTCACTCGCGGGCTCTCTGAATGATCTTAAGGGTGCCGAGCAGTGGCATGAGTTGCTCGCCGCGTTGGAGAGTGCCAATGTGGCTGCTATAGAGTTCAACGAGAAGGCTGCCGCTAAATAAGTACGCCCTGCACCAAGCGATAGATAACTGTAGAACTAACACGAAAAGCCACTCCATTTGGGGTGGCTTTTCGTGTTAGTTGTGCGCGTTCAATCAGGTGTTGAGGAGCAAGGCCGCGGCCGGCCTGATTTTTTGGCCGATGCAGGTTGACAACACAGACCGACTGTCATACTATAAGCGTACTACTGTATTGATATTACAGTACCTGCTATGACAATTGACAGAGGTGTGGGAGGCACGCAATGAATTTACTGGATATCCTTGATGAGCAAGTTGTGCTCATCGACCTGCAGGCCTCCGATAAACAGGGAGTCATCGAGGAGCTCGCAGCTGCCTTGAAAACCTCCGGCAAGATCTCGGATTTGGACGGTGTGCTGCATGCGGTACTTGAACGAGAGAAAATCATGAGTACCGGCATTGGAAAGGGAGTAGCCATTCCCCATGGCAAATCCGATGCCGTTACAGAACTGGCAGGCGTACTCGGTGTAAAAAAAGAAGGCATTGATTTCTCTGCTCTCGATGAACAGCCTGTGTTCCTATTTTTCCTGCTTGTCTCTCCTCCTGACGTATCCGGGCCCCACATAAGGGCCCTGGCACATATCTCCCGATTACTAAGGCATGACAGCCTTCGCAAGACCCTGATCAACGCAGAGTCGGTGGAGGAGGTATTACGCCTCATTACTGAGGAAGAACAACGCAACATTACGTAACAAATATCGACTAACAGCCAACTCTATGACGTGGAACAACAGAATGACGACCGGAGGCAATACGTGGCAGGAAGAACTGATGGACGTGCATTAGACCAAAAAAGACCTGTTAAAATAACGCGTGGCTATCTACGACAGGCAGAAGGTTCAGCCCTTATTGAAATGGGCGGTACATCGGTAGTCTGCGCGGCATCGGTCGAGGAATCGGTTCCCAGGTTTCTCAAGGGAAAAGGTCAGGGATGGGTGACTGCCGAATATGGAATGCTTCCGCGCAGTACAAATGAGCGCATGTCCAGAGATGGCCGGCGGGGGTCCATATCGGGCCGTACGCAGGAAATTCAACGCCTCATTGGCCGCTCCCTCCGGTCTGTGATCGACATGGATCAACTGGGCGAACGCACGGTGATGATTGACTGCGACGTGCTGGAGGCAGACGGCGGCACGCGCACCGCGTCTATTACGGGAAGCTTTGTGGCTCTTTACGATGCAGTCCAGTGGCTGAAAGATCAGAAATTGGTTGATGACAGCAAAAAGATTCTGTCTGATTTTGTGGCTGCTGTCAGTGTCGGTATCGTTGGCGGTACACCGATGCTGGACCTTTGCTACGTCGAAGATTCATCGGCCGATGTAGATATGAACCTGGTGATGACGGGCCAGGGCAAATTCATTGAGATTCAAGGTACTGCTGAGCAGGATCCATTCTCCAGCGACGATCTCCAGTCGATGTTGAATCTGGGACGCATTGGGATTGAGCAGCTGATCTCGCAACAGAAAGAAACGCTGGAGCTATCGCCACTCGCCACACTATAGATTATGCCCAAACTGGTTCTTGCAACTCGCAATTCCGGTAAGATTGCGGAAATCCGGCAGTTGCTGGCCGATACCCCGTGGGTTGCCGTGTCTTGCGATACGTTCCCTGGCTACCCCGAGCCCAGGGAGACGGGTCAGTCTTTCCGAGAAAATGCATCGATAAAGGCCCACGCCATAGCTGAGTTCACTGGTGAGCTCAGTATGGCCGATGATTCTGGACTCGAAGTCGATACGCTAAAGGGCGCTCCCGGCGTCTATTCCGCACGCTTTTCCGGTCCCAATGCAACCGACGCTTCGAACAACGCCCTCCTTCTGCAGCGGCTTGCCGACCACCCCATATCCGAGAGAAACGCCAGATTTCAATGTGTAATATGCTTGGCGACACCCGATGGACGTAGTTGGTTCGCCTCGGGGAACTGTGAAGGACATATCGGTTTAGTACCGGCGGGTTCCGAGGGGTTTGGATACGATCCTCTCTTTGTTCCGGATGGCTTTGAGTCTTCCTTCGGTGAACTGGGGCCTGCAATCAAGAACCAGGTCAGTCATCGTGGAAAAGCGGTCAATGCGGCATGCGCCATTCTTAATCGAATAGAATTGTAGGGTCAGGAAGGAACAACAATGTCGAACGCCCGATTTTCATATAGTCTCAATACCAGCAGTATACGTAGGCAAGGAGCATCTGTCCTCGAGTACATCGATATCGCTAGTGACGCTGGTTATCAAGGAATTGAGCCATGGGTTGACGAGATTGACGAGTGGATTGCATCTGGCGGTTCTTTAGAGACGATTCGCTCCCATGCGCAGAATCGTGGCGTGAAGATCGCAAATCTGATCGCTTTTTTTGAGTGGGCTGTACCGGAACACGACCGACGTGAGATCGGTCTTTCTGAGGCCAAACGCTGCTTTGAGATTGCCGATGCGCTGGATTGTCCATTTGTAGCAACTGCACCTACGGGGATTCATGATCGGATCGTCGATATAGGATTAGTCAGCCGTCATTTTGCCGATCTATCCGGTTACGTTAGAGATTTTTCAGCTGTACCCCTGCTGGAGTTCTGGGGTATTGCCAAGACCCTCGGCTCCACCGGGGAGGTCCTGCACGTGGCCGCGGAGAGTGGCGTCCCAGATGTGAAAATGTTGGCGGACGTGTTCCACATGTACAAGGGCACTGGGCATCACAAGGGCTTTGAACATTTCGGCCCTGGATGCCTTGGTCTCGTACATGTAAATGACTATCCGACATCACCGTCCAGAGAGCAGGTCGCCGATGAGGACAGGATTTATCCAGGTGACGGCGTGGCGCCCTGGCCTGAGATACTGAAGTGTCTCGACAAAATGGCCTACTCTGGCATGCTCTCACTGGAACTCTTCAACCCTGAATACTGGTCCCGGGGGCCAGAAACAGTCGCGAGAGAAGGTATGCAGAAATTGAAGAATTGCTTCGAGCAATAGATTTTCTGAACCGACCAAACGCTCCCGCGTAAGCACTGTTGTACCGAATATGCTTCCACGCACATTGCTACCAAATCATCGCAGGACTGAAATCCCCTGGAGCAACTACCCGTGCATTCTCAATACTGGAATCCGGTGCGATCAGTAAATCCTCCAATACACACACCATCAACCAGATTGCTACTAGCCAGATTCGCAGCCATAGCCTGTCTTCTTCTCTTATGTTTCAGAGCCCAAGCGCAGGATCAGCTGGAGGAATTCGAGGATGAAGTGAAGGCATCGTCGTCCTCTGGTCGCGTCGAAAAGTCAGCCGACGATAGTGGATTCTGGAATGCCGTCTTTCACTTCCTCTACCTGCTCGAAAGCAGCGATGGAGGCGGCGGACTGCACCAGACAGGATCGGCCCTAAAGGGACTTGTAACAGGCGCCTGGCCAACGGGGTGGGACAAACACAATCCAAACTTCTGGACCGCTTCCTACTCCCCGTTTCCATATCACTCACCACAGGTGGGGATGTTCGTAAACCAGGCAGGCAATCGACAGGCGATAAACTTCTCTGGTCATTATCTTACTGGCCGCAATGGGTTGAGATCTTATAGCGTTCGTAGTCGGTTTTTTCCATCCCCCTTTTACCATATAGAGGCCCATGTCTCCGGTTTCTCAGAAGAACGAGACAATGGTGACGACTACCTGGCCTTCTATGACCTCTACATCAATTACAATAGGGTACGCACACAAAAGGCTACCTTCTGGTACGGTGCGGGCATCAAGGTCCTGCAGAGACGCAGCGAATACTATGGACCGTCCGTGAACATGGGATTGGAAGTGTATCCTGGCAGCCCCCTTAGTTTCCATGGCACGGCGAATATCGGTCGCTTGAATAACAGGTCTGTTTGGGAAACGATGTTCCGAATCAACACCCATGTGAATAGGGCAATCGCGTACGTTGGTTACCAGCGTTTTTCGGTTGGCGACGTATCGCTTGGCGGACCTATTCTGGGGTTGGGAATGCACTTTTGATTGGACAGCAATGATGCCTGAACGCACAAGTCCCAAGGTGTTCCGCCTCATGAAGGTGCAGTCAGAAAAACTGAGTCAATCATAGAAGGATGGACAAATCCGTGAGCTCCTTTACCTCGTTGGAACATTCGGGTTCTCCGCGGGTCGGCATCCCTGTCCCACCCAACGCTACCAGCAATCACCAGTTGACCACGTTCACCTGCTTATTCCCTTGATTTCTGGTCGTGCATGCCGTGTCTGCGAGGTAGATTCACGAAGGTATTTCTAAGAATGAGGAATACAGTTCCTGCGCCACTTGCTCCTGGCCATCCCAGGTCTTCAATCTGAGCCATAGGCTCCCAACATGGAATGAACACATGGAGAATCTACCAAGATGGATTCGCAAACAATCTACAACATTGGGCAGCTGGAAACGCAAATAGAGGCACCGGTTCATGTGGGAGGCGCGCCGGGTCACCACTGGTTCCCGATGCTTCACTCCCTATCGGATTCCGAGAAACTCTGTATGGTCACCGTAAGCGACGACCGCGTTCAGGGAGAGTGGCCAGGGCGTATATATCACACCAATGACGGGGGAAGTAGCTGGAACGATATTGGCGATATGGAGAACGTCAGCCATGCCTCTGTGAGCATCAACGAACAGAGATTGCTTGTTTTACCCTACGAGCTATTTCCCGCCAACCCCAACGACTTTCGAAATGCGTGCGCCAACGGCACCATGCTGGATCGGCCCAATCATAGCAGAATTGTGTCGTCCGTCGAAAGAGTGTGCTTTCATGGTTTTTCTAGGGACTTCACCACGCATCCCGGTGGACAGCTGAAATTGGCGACAAACGGCAACGTTCTTACATTGGAAAATGGCCAGTTGTTCACGACGCTTTACGGGGTGTACGCCCCAGAAACACGCTACACCTGTGTCTCTGCTGTGAGCGACGACATGGGGTGTAATTGGAACTACAGAGGTACCGTGGCAAGTTGGTCCCAGTTTCCCGACGCCAGTGATGGACCATGCGAGTCAAACACAGTTCAACTTTCGGATGGGCGACTCTTGTGTATTTTTCGGGTTGGTTCAGGAAGGAATCACCCCTTCGGCAAATGCTATAGTAACGACGCCGGAGTCTCGTGGACTCGGGCCGAAACCATCGGACCTGCCTGGTCCGTACAGCCAAAACTTCTTCTCCTGGCGAATGGAGTCCTATTACTTGCCGGAGGGCGGCCCGGGCTTTTCCTCTGGCTTTGTGCCGACGGTTCAGGATTGAAATGGGATCCCATCAATCTGGCACAGCACCACAATGAGTGTTGTTCAAACGTATCACATCATTTCACTCAGGAATTTTGCAGCGCGGATACTGGGGCCCCGGCTCAGAGCACGGCCTATACTGGCCTTATGGCGACTGGCCCAGATGAGGCACTTCTATGCTATGATCGCCTCGG
>JABIQT010000396.1 GCA_018667995.1 Candidatus Latescibacterota bacterium | reverse complement strand
TTATCATAACGGGGCACGGTACTGTAGAGGAGGCCGTCCAAGCTATTAAAGATGGAGCCTATGACTTCATATCCAAACCACCGCGAAAAGCCACAATAGAACGCGTTGTTGAGCGCGCGGTCGAGAAGCGCATGCTGGGCCAGGAAAAACAGCGCCTGCGTGAGCAGCTGGAAGCTATTCAGAACAGTCAGCAGATCATCGGCACCAACACCGGAATGAAAAGGATTATGGACACGGTTCGGCAAGTAGCTCCCAGCTCTGCCACCGTTCTCATCCAAGGAGATAGTGGAACGGGTAAGGAGAGAATTGCTGACGCTCTCCACCTCCATAGCACGCGAAAAGATCAGGCTTTCCTGAAGGTGAACTGTGCAGCGCTTCCCGAGGCGTTGCTTGAAGCCGAACTTTTTGGACATGAAAAAGGCGCATTTACGAGCGCCTCTGCCCGCCGTATCGGGCGTTTTGAGGCGGCCCATCAGGGAACGCTGATGCTCGACGAAGTAAGTGAAATGTCCATGGCCATGCAGGTTAAGTTGCTTAGAGTACTGCAGGAAGGTGAGTTCGAGCGCTTGGGAAGCACCAAGACTATAAAGGTGGACGTGCGCCTGATTGCCGCGACGAACGTTGATCTGCAGGCGGCTGTTACCAACGGCCAGTTCCGCGAAGACCTTTTTTATCGGCTCAATGTGATATCGTTAACCTTGCCTCCTCTTCGGGATCGAACCGACGACATTCCACTTCTCGCACATCATTTTTTGCATCTTTACACCAAGAAGAATGACAAGCAGATTGATGGTATTCTCCCCGAGACTATGGATCAGTTGACGGACTATAATTGGCCAGGTAATGTCAGAGAACTGGAAAACGTAATTGAACGCGCAGTAGTTATGTGTAATGCCAGCGAAATCGCTCCCGATGTGCTGCCATCACATATCAGCCAGTCCGAAAAGCAATCAAGAAACTTGATCATTCCTATTGGTACGCCGCTTGACGAGATCGAGAAACGTGTGATACAGCAAACGCTGGACCATGTGAATGGTGACAAGAATGTGGCAGCCGGACTCCTGGGTATTGCCAGTAGAACTATCTATAGAAAGCTCGGAAACGACGACTGATCCATAGGCTTCCCCTGCCGCGCAAGGATCAGAGATCTCCCAAAACCTCGTAACCGATACTCCGTATGTTCCCCAATATTCATGCATACCAACGTATGCACTGGTTAACCCTAAGTTTCTCAAGGTGTTCCAGTGTTTCTCCGTTGGACATTGTATACTCCGATATGCGTTGTTGCCCCGTAACACGGGTCTGGCGCACCATCCCTCTATGATTAATAAAATCCTATAAATAACTGTAATTGAAAGCCCTTAGTGTATTTCGGTATCCGAATTTGCATCCGTACTCAGTTCTGGCACGTCTTTTGTATTAGGTAAAGGTCAGATAAATCTCTTAAAGAAGATATCCGACCACCCTATTCCGTTGAGACGACCATGGCGACTATGAATTCCGCTACAAATCACATTAAGACGCTCACAGCCCTGGCTGCGGTTTCGGTGATTCTAATCGGATCCGGCTTGGCCAGTGCCCAAGTGCCGGAAGCCTTTTACAGACAGAATTGTATGAGCTGCCATACCATTGGCGGTGGAAGACTGACTGGTCCTGATCTGAAAGACGTCAGCGACCGGCAGGATCGAGCATGGCTTGTGGACTGGATGCTGGACCCGGAAGGCGTGTTGGGGAGCGGCGATCCCTATGCTGCGAAGCTCCAGAAAGAAGCCCGGGGCGCGGTCATGACGAGAAGTCCTGGTATTACACGTGAACTTGCAAACGCGCTTCTCGATTTGATTGACGCAGAGTCGTTACTTGAAAAGTCGGCATTTGCGGGTGTGCAAGTCAGCGATAGAGCATTGTTACCCGAGGACGTAGAAGAGGGTCGTGCACTCTTCATGGGATCCACGCCGTTGAAGAACGGTGGACCCGCCTGCATCGGTTGCCATCATGTTAACAGTGTCGGTAGTCTCGGCGGCGGCAAACTAGGACTAAATCTTACCCGTGCCTATGCTCGACTTGAGGGCCGTAAGGGGTTGGCTGCCTGGTTGGTGGCGCCTCCAAGCCTCACCATGAGTCCTTTGTTTTTGGATCATCCTATCGATGAGGAAGAGATTCTCCCTCTGATAGCATTCATGAAGCAGGAAACAGAGCAGGATCTTCCCGAAAGTAGTTCGGCAACGATTAACTTCGTGCTATCAGGGATATTCGGGGCGGGCGTCCTTCTGGTGATATTTGATCGCCTTTGGGGCAAGCGCTTCAAGGCTGTACGTCGACCCCTATATGACGCTACATACAGCAAGACGAAGGATAAAGCTTAAGAGTACCTAATCCAGTTCCAGATCGAGTTGACCTCTGGAATGTTCAGATCATTGAATCATTAAGCGCGCAGGATATATCACGCATCAAGATAAAGGATTGATCTCATGAGTATCAAGTCGTGGATTCGAGATGACGTAGCGCCTCAACAACGGTCGTGGGAGCAGTTCTACCGCAATCGCTGGCAATACGATAAAATCGTGCGGAGTACACACGGTGTAAACTGCACCGGCGGATGTACCTGGAATATCCACGTCAAAGACGGGATCGTCACATGGGAGATGCAAGGTCTTGATTACCCCTTGTTAGAGCCTGGGCTGCCCCCATACGAACCACGTGGCTGCCAGCGTGGGATATCCTATTCCTGGTATTTGTATAGTCCGTTGAGGGTTAAATATCCCTATGCTCGTGGCGCGTTGCTGGATCTCTGGGTGGATGCCCGCCGACAATATGACGATCCGGTGGAGGCCTGGAACTCCTTGGTAATGAACCCAGAATCGAGAAGTCGCTGGCAGAAAGCACGTGGAAAAGGTGGATTCAGGCGAACAGACTGGGACACAGTTCTGGAAATGATGGCCGCCGCAAATGTTCATACAATTAAAGAGCACGGGCCAGACAGAATAGCCGGTTTCTCGCCGATCCCCGCTATGTCTATGATCAGCTACGCCGGCGGGGCTCGTATGCTTCAACTCATGGGTGGTCTCTCTCTTTCATTCTACGACTGGTACTGCGATCTACCAACCGCCTCTCCAGAAGCATGGGGAGAGCAGACTGATGTTCAGGAGTCTGCAGACTGGTACAACGCCAAAATGTTAGCGGTGATGGGTTCCAATCTCAACATGACACGGACCCCTGACTGCCATTTCGCCGCCGAGGCCCGGCACAATGGCACCAAGATGTATGTCTTTGCACCGGATTTCAATCAGGTCGCCAAATATGCCGATGAATGGATGTCTATCAATGCGGGGCAGGATGGCGCGTGGTGGATGGCAGCCAACCACGTGATTCTCAAGGAATTTCATCACGAACGCGCAGTACCTTATTTCATCGACTACACCAAACAGTACACCGATGCGCCGCTTCTTGTAGAGTTGAAGGAAGATGGGGACCGGTATGAACTGGGGCAAATGTTGCGGGCCGGACGCATGTCTTCCTACGCCGACCAGGAGAACGGGGAGTGGAAGTTCCTGATGTGGGACGCTAAAGAAGGCAAACCGAAAATGCCTATGGGATCCATGGGCCACCGGCATGGAGAGGAAAAAGGTAAATGGAATCTCCAGTTGAAGGATGGTGTCGACGGTAGCGAGATTGATCCCATTCTGACATTTCTGACTGAGAATGATGCCGAGGTCCAGGTTAAGTTCGACGACTTCGGAGAGGGCCGCGAGACGGTTCGAGGAGTTCCGGTCAAGAAGTTGAAGACGGCGGATGGAGAGGTTACGGTTGCAACCGTCTACGATGTTTTGATGGCCCAATACGGTGTGGATCGTGGGCTGTCCGGAGATTATCCGACAAGTTACGATGATCCGGACCAGCCCTATTCGCCGGCCTGGTCCGAGAAGTACACGGGCCTGTCCCGCGACAACCTGATCAGATTTGCTCGCGAATGGGCAACAACGGCTGAGCACACGGACGGCAAGTGTACCATCATCATCGGTGCCGGTATCAATCACTGGTACCACGGAAACCTGATGTACAGAGCCGGTATGCATGCCCTCATGTTCTGTGGATGTATCGGCGTCAACGGTGGTGGCCTTGCTCATTACGTTGGTCAGGAAAAGCTGGCTCCAGGTGAGTCGTGGGGTGCCATCGCTTTCGCAAAGGATTGGTACCCACCGTCGCGTCAGCAGAATGCGCCAAGCTGGCATTATGTGAACACAGATCAGTGGCGCTATGAGAAGTCTTTCATCGATTACCATACGGTTCCCGAGAATCAACCTGAAGGTTCCATCGCGACCGGTCATACGATGGATGTCCAGGTACAGTCTGTTCGAAACGGCTGGATGCCATTCTATCCTCAGTTCGACAAGAACCCCATAGATCTGGTTCGAGATACTGCCGCATCGACCGGCTCCAACGATGAATCAGTGATCGTCGGCGACATTGTAGAGCAACTCAAACGTAAAGACCTGAAGTTCTCCGTAGAGGATCCGGATGCTCCTGAAAACTGGCCACGAGTCTGGTACATCTGGCGTGGTAACGCCCTGATGTCCAGCTCGAAGGGCCATGAGTACTTTCTGAAGCACTATCTCGGTACCCATACCAACACGATTGCTGACGAAGGCTTTGCCCGTGACGAGGTCCACGATGTCACCTGGCATGAGAAGGCGCCCCAGGGCAAGATGGATCTGGTGGTTGACCTGAACTTCCGAATGGACACGTCGGCGCTCTACTCCGACATTGTGCTCCCGGCAGCCACCTGGTATGAGAAGTCCGATCTAAACTCCACCGATATGCACAGTTTCATCCATCCTCTTTCCGAGGCTGTCCCACCATGCTGGGAATCGAAGAGTGACTGGGATATCTTCAAGCAGATCGCCAAGAAGTTCTCCGAGCTATCTGAAAAGCACTTTCCTGATGGCGCGCCTGATGTGGTAGCCACCCCTCTTGCCCATGATACCCCCGCTGAGATCGCCCAGCCTGAGATCAAGAACTGGATTGACGGTGAGATTGAAGCAATCCCCGGGAAGACCATGCCGGGGCTTAAGGTAATCCATAGAGACTACAAGAATCTCTACAACCAGTATATCTCTCTAGGTCCCTTGGTACGTGAAAACGGAATAGGCGCTCATGGCACCAAATACGCTGTGGACGATTTCTACGATGAGATGGTACAGAATGGTCCGACTCAGACGTGGGACGATAATACCTATCCCTCTATAGATGAGGATATCGAGACCTGCAATGCCATTCTCAAGCTCGCCAGTGTGACCAACGGCGAACTCGCCTACAGATCTTACAAGAATATGGAAGAGAAAGTTGGTCTTCCGCTGGTCGACCTTGTA
>JABIQT010000958.1 GCA_018667995.1 Candidatus Latescibacterota bacterium | reverse complement strand
GTGGTGGATGCGGCCCGGCCCGAGGCGCCCCTGCGCGATCTCGAAGCCGCGCCCCTCGCCCAGCACCAGCGAACCCGCCTTCACCGATACGTCAACCGCATCTGGATGAGGCGCAAACATTGCCGCGTCATTCTCGTCCGCAAAATAGGCCGATTCCTGATGTGGTACATCCAATTCGTCGTGCAGCCCAATCCGCTTTCTGTGGGTGCCCGGTATGATCTGGAAACAGCCGTTTGTAAGGTCTGTATCAACCATGTAATAAGAGAGAAAGAGATACTGCGGCCAAGGAGCCAGGCTGATGGGATCATTCCAATCCATCCAATCCTGATGCCAATACAATGGTGGTCCTCCGGGCGGTTTGCTAAGGAGTATATAGGAGCCGTGGGATGTAAAATCGCCCAATCCCATGGAAGCCAAGGCGTCAAATGCCGGCTGCCATTTCACGAGCTTGTCGATAACGGGATTGTCGGCTCCACGTACGTGTATATCCGAGCCCTGGTATTTCCACTTGTCCGGATGCTCCACCGCATCAAGGAGTCGGTCGGTCTCCGTGCTGAGCTCATCAAGAAAGGCTTCCGTCAGAATGTGCTCAATGACACAGAAGCCGTCGACCGTCAACTGTTCACGTTTCCGTATAGCTTGCTCGGGCGTCATTTGGTATATCTCCTTAACTACTTCTTAGGCAGGTTCGGTATTGCAGCAACGGGACCTGTCGCCTAACGGTCCTTGCCCGTACCCAGTCCATTTGATACGAGATAATTGAGACTTTTCTCAACGGCCTCAAACATGTCTGTGGCGCATCGATCAAGTTCTACTATGTGCCATTCGGTATGGGCAGCTCCCGCATCTATCACGGCAGGAATATCAACGACGCCCTCTCCGACGGCAGTCATATCACCATCACGCGTACAGGGGCCGTCTTTGATGTGAAGAATAGGCGCCCTGTTGCCCAACTGTTTCACGACAGCAGCGGGATCAGGTCCGCCCGTCTGTACCCAGTATACGTCCAATTCGAAAAATACGGCGGGCTCCAGATGCCGGAGCATAATCTCGTATACATGCTCGCCGTCAACTTTGAGGAATTCCCACCAATGGTTGTGAATACCGAAAGTAAAACCGTGCTCGCCAGCCGACACACTGGCTTCGTTGAATTTCTCGCAAGATGCTTTCACTTTATCCGCGGTATTCATGTCATCGGGACCGAATCCAGCGATGAGGCGTTTGGTGCCAAGAGCCTGCGCTGATTCTATCGCTAACTGCTTATTTTCACCGATGGGGAGCGATAGGTGTGCGCTTGGCACGTCAAGGCCCAGAGACTGGAACAGCTTTCCTGCAGCCTCTGGACTGGAACCTGGGAATCCAGCCGGTTCGACGCCGGCATATCCCAAATCTGCCACACGTCTTACGACGCCTTCAAAATCCTTTTCGGCAGCCTCGCGAACGGAATACAGTTGAAGAGCAACAGGAGCGGGCATTGTGTGAATCCTTTCTTGATACAGTTGTGAGAGCTATTTACCATCGACAAAGAGACCTATGAAAAATGGGTCCAGGTCTGCAGGCCTGTCGAACATAACAGAGAGGTACTTCTTGTAGCCATTCTCTTCAAAGAACCGATACCGTGTCTCATCCCGAGAGCCCATTCCCGGAACGACCTGCAAGCAGCCTACGAAGCGAACAGACTCTCAAATAATCACGAGTCTATGTCACCACGATGCTCACGCTGGACTGCACAAGTGACAAGTCATTCCCATCGTGGGAGGGATGCATCACAATACACCAGATAATGGACTCCAACGGCGACTGGTGAAATCCAGTGAGACACAGGAGAAACTCAATCCAGCCGATTCTATGCCTGTACAGGAGTAGATCATGATCCTGTGTGAGACACCGCTGCTCGGGCTACGATCTCCATCCAATATGTCGATGCCAGCGCTCCGAGGAAACGCGGGCGGGATGATCCCCTTATAGGGTGATCGTAATTCGCACGGCCTATCTATCTGTATGAATCTCGTTTACCTGGGGACATCTTCCGGATCGTTGGCGCAATATATCAGGCACCAGAATAGCTGTCAACGAAGTCCATGGAACTTATTTGCGCGTATAGATCCCGTCAAAGGAGACCGTCCAGGATTCTCCGCCGTCCCGAGATTGTTCCCAAAACTGACGCACACTTGAATCTTCCCTCGGAAAGAAGGTAAGTCGGTGATGAACGATCTGTTTATCTCGCCCGAGGGTCTCTCCCTTGAACCGCATCGCTCCATCACTAAAGGCACCGTAGAGCTGCAATACCAAACCGCCATCGTCAACCCAAACC
>JABIQT010000974.1 GCA_018667995.1 Candidatus Latescibacterota bacterium | reverse complement strand
GGTGGATTGGCCGGTCAACGAGGTAGCCCTTATCGTGCATATAGAGGATGAACCGGATGAGGTTTACGCGCAGATTATCGCTGATGGCCTCGAACCGGGGATGCTGCTCACGGTCATCGAATCTACGGGCACTCGAATCGTATGCGAATCAGAGCGAAACGAGCATGTGCTGGCGCCCGTGGTGGCGGCCAATATCACTGTGCAGGCGGCTCCAAGCGGCATTTCGAGGCGTCAGGGAGATCGACTATCTGAGCTTGGCTTGGGGAGCAAGGGGCGTGTTGTGGCTATCGATGCGGCCTGCAGGGGGCTCACCCGGCGGCGCTTTCTCGATTTGGGAATTACACCCGGAGTAACTATTGAGTCTGTTCTGGAGAATGCATTTAACGACCCAACCGCATATAGAGTGCGAGGTGCCATGATAGCACTTCGCCGAGAGCAGGCAGACATGGTGTGGATAGAAAACGCCGAGAGAAAATAAGGAGCTTCTATGTCTGATCAAGAGACCATCCCGGGACACAACTGTGAATCCTGTGCCATGCAGGAGCACCTTGTACAGATGGGCATTTCCGTTGACAATTGGGACTATGTGGTCGCACTCGCGGGTAATCCCAACGTAGGGAAGAGCACGGTATTCAATGCGCTAACAGGTTTGAAGCAACATACGGGGAATTGGGCAGGCAAGACGGTCACTCGTGCGGAGGGAGGCTTTGAGTTTAACAGTCTCAGGTACAAGATCATCGATCTTCCTGGTACCTACTCTTTGCTCTCTGCCTCGGTAGATGAAGAGATCGCACGTGACTTCATCCTCTTCGGTCGTCCCGATTGTACAGTCGTCGTCGTCGATGCCACCATGCTCGAGCGCAATCTGAATCTTGTTCTCCAGGTCCTTGAGATAACCGATAATGTGGTGGTCTGTCTAAATTTAATGGATGAGGCCGAGAGGAGAGGAATCAGTATCGAGCACCGGTCCCTCTCCCGGGAACTGGGCGTTCCCGTTGTACCTACGTCGGCAAGAACGGGCGATGGGCTGGGACTGCTGATGCGAACGGTTGCGGATGTTATCTCAGGCGAAATTCAGACCACACCGAGACGTATCGCAGGAAATGTCCAGATGAACAGCGCAGTACAGGAATTGACCCCCATGTTGGAAGAGGCCTATCCTGACCTACCAAATACCCGATGGATCGCCATGAGACTTCTTGACGGCGACTATCGCGTCCGACAGGCATTGGAGAAGGGCGATTTCTCGCGCATGCAGTCGACCCACCTACCTATCGCAACGGCCCAGGGGCTCGATATCGAAACTACGACCCCATGAGAGAACAAGAGTCCATGAGTGTAAAACCAGAAGGAACAGGGCAAGAGATACAGCCAGAGACAGAGGCTATCCTGAATCGTGCCGAGTCGCTACAACGAGGTCTTGATGTTTCGTTTCGAGATCATGTCGTGGAATCGATATATCAGGACGCGGAGTCCATTTCCCAACGGGTAATCAAGACGACCGATACGCAATCGTACCAGCTGGATCAACGAATTGATAGGATCGTCACATCCAGGCTGTGGGGACTGCCCGTTATGGCAGGCATACTGGCCATCGTGTTCTGGGTCACCATTGAGGGCGCGAACGTACCGTCGGCCATGCTGGCGGATGCCATGTTCTGGTTTGAGGATCTTGGAAGTGGCTTCTTTGAGTCACTGGGGCTGCCGTGGTGGATTACAGGATTTGTCTGGCATGGAGTCTATAGAGGCCTGGCTTGGGTCATCTCGGTCATGCTTCCTCCCATGGCCATCTTCTTTCCCATATTCACGATTCTTGAGGATCTAGGCTACTTGCCCCGGGTAGCCTTTAATGTGGATGCTCTATTCAAGAAATCCGGAGCACACGGTAAGCAGGCCCTGTCTATGACCATGGGCCTGGGATGCAACGCAGCCGGTGTTGTCGCCTGCCGTGTTATCGATTCTCCAAGGGAACGCCTCATTGCCATCCTTACGAATAACTTCATGCCATGCAACGGTCGATGGCCCACGCTTATTATGCTGGCATCCATATTTGTTGCAGCAGCTTTTCCACCCGTACTTGCAGCTGCTGCCGCTGCAACGTCGCTCGTACTGATCGTGATTATCGGCGGTCTGATTACGCTGTTGGTTTCTTCAGTGCTGTCCCGTACCGTTCTGCAGGGCGAGGCCAGCAGCTTTACCCTGGAACTTCCACCATACCGTCGGCCCAATATACTGCGAGTCTTCTACACGTCGATAATCGACCGAACGCTCTTCGTCCTCTGGCGAGCTATTGTGATGGCAATTCCAGCCGGTGCGCTGATCTGGATTCTCAGCAACGTAACCGTCGGCGATAGCAGTCTGACCACAATTATATCTGGATGGCTGGATGCTCCGGGGCACGCCATCGGTCTCGACGGCGTCATTCTCCTAGCCTATATCATTGCAATACCCGCAAATGAAATCGTAGTCCCTACCATATTGATGGCTTACACTCAAGCTGACAAGATGTTCGAACTAGACAGCATGTCCGAGCTGCAGGATCTACTTGTAGGCCAAGAGGGCTGGACCCTTCTCACGGCTGTTTGCCTCATGCTATTCTCTCTGCTCCACAATCCTTGTTCCACAACCATCTGGACGATATATCAAGAAACCAAGAGTATAAAATGGTCTGCCGTCAGCGGGCTTATGCCGCTGGCAATTGGGATCATTGTTTGCTTTGCAGTAGCACAGATCACCAGGGCTATTGTAGGAGGATAGCCCGCATTACGGTGCCGTAAGAACTGATCGCGGATGTATTACTTCGCGACCTCCAGAATTCATCGCTATCTAACGATTGACTGTTGCATATAGGAGTAGGGGACCATGCCCATTTCGCCGTGGCCTGAACGTTGGGCTCTCAGCATCTTTATCTTTCTGTCTGTCGCTTCGGTTTTCACAACCAGTTGCGAAAATCTGCTCACGGAGGCACCCAACGACGGAGACCTTCTTGAGACACCGCTACCCAATCTCACTCGTGAACTTCAGATCATGTTCAACAAAGGGGATGCGAATTTCGAGGCGACTTTTTCCGTAGTCCAAGGGCTCGGCCCCTTGTTTAACAACGCCTCGTGTGGCGCCTGCCATCCGGGAGATGGGCGTGGGCCGGAATCTGTTACCTTTCAGCGTTTCACTGAGCCCGGGGGAGATCCCCGGAAGAACGGCGAGCCTCAATTACAACAGTTCGCTATCCCCGGAGTATCGCCAGAATCGTTACCCGCCGGATCGTTGACCTCTCCACGTACGGCTCCGCCCGTCTTTGGCGTCGGTCTGATAGAATCCATCCCGGAAGCAACCATTCTATCGAATGAAGATGCTGCCGATACGGATGGTGACGGCATCTCAGGCAAAGCCAATATGGTACCAGCACCACCATTCGTGCCACCTACAGAAATCGGGGGCGGTCCCGGCCTTCATGTCGGCCGCTTTGGGCTCAAAGCGAACAATGCATCGCTTCTTGCACAGACCGTGGGCGCATACCTGCAGGATATGGGCATTACATCCGACTTTGCTCCGGAGGAAACCGTTCATCCTCTCGGAAACGGTGTGACGCTGGGAGACAACGTTCCGGATCCGGAGATCTCCGCCGCGACCGTACAACAGACCGTAATGTACGTCAGACTGTTGTCGCCTCCGGACCGGGGCCCCATTACGGCCGAGGTCCAGGCAGGTGAACAAGTGTTCACTGATCTCAACTGCCAAACGTGCCACATACCCACCATGCAGACTGGACCCAGCGGTATTCCACAACTAAGCAACGTGCCCGTCAATCTTTACTCCGATCTACTCCTGCATGACATGGGTACCGAATTAGCCGACGGACGACCAGATGAACAGGCTTCCGGATCCGAGTGGAAGACCCGCCCCCTATGGGGTTTGCGATTAATCGGAGACTTTCTGGGCGGCAATTCAAACTACATGCATGACGGACGTGCCGCCACCCTTGACGCAGCAATCCGACTACATGGTGGCGAGGCTCACGTATCCAGCGATGGCTATGTCGCCCTTTCTGACACCGACCGTAACGCCCTCATAGCCTTCTTGAATTCGCTATAACGTCCGGTTTTCCAGAAACCGTTCGTTCGCAGTACTAACAATGCACCGGAGCCAGCATGTCCACGAAAAGGCAGAATAGACGTGAGTTTATGAAGGAAACCGTCCTGGTTGGCCTTGCAGTCTCGACGGGCACTTATGCCTGTGCCACGGGACTCAAGACGATCATACCACCAACTC
>JABIQT010000971.1 GCA_018667995.1 Candidatus Latescibacterota bacterium | reverse complement strand
GCGTCAAATCGCCATTCAGCTTAGCAATATGGACGGCCCTGACATCGCCATTAAGCAATTCCGACCTATTGGTGGTGATGTTGTCAAGATCGTTAACCAGAGAACCATTCTGGCGTGTGGCTGCCTTCACCTTGCTCGCCAATTTGTCGGCTGCCATGTCGAGATTTCCGTCGATAGACATGCTATGCAGCCTGCCGACATTATGCCGCACCCCCACGTTCAATTCATGAGGGGTATTCCTCTCATTTTCCGTCATGTCTTCGACTTGTAAGAAAGAATCGCCGACGATGTAATTTCGCGTTGATTTCTTTTGGACCAAACTTGTCTTTGTAGAATTGACCAGATAGCTCGCAAAATACCGATTGCTCCCTTCAGTATTGTACGACAGATTCAACCCACCTGCGGTCGTTGTATTCAGTCCACTGACCTGCTGTCCGAACTGCCCCTGGTTCTTTCCGGTAAATTTGAACTCGTTGACATTGTTATACATCCCCAGAAGGGCACTCTGAAAGTTACTGGAAAAACGGTATATCTTACCGCCCGTTTTGAAGAATTCTCCGGTACCACCCCCGAGTTCATTGCTCCCGAAGTAGCCCTTCTTGCTGTCTTCATTGAGCAATAGATTGATGGTCCGATCACGAACACCATCATCTATCCCCATGAATTCTGCCTCTTCCGACCTCTTGTCATACACCTGTACTTTTTCTACAGCGCCCGCCGGGAGGTTCTTTGTAGCTACTTTGGGATCAGTACCGAAGAACTCCTTTCCATCGACAAGGACCCGGGACACATTCTCGCCTAGGGCCTTGACATTTCCTGTCTCATCAACTTCAATTCCAGGAATCTTCGCTAAGAGGTCTTCGACGACAGCCCCTGGTGCGGTTTTAAAAGCTCTTGCATTAAATGCCACCGTATCCTGTTTTATTTCTATCGGGATGTATTCGGCGACCACCTGCAAAGCTTCACGCATGGCCGCTTTCAAGATCTGGTCACCAAAGCCCTCTCCGCGATCGGCCGGAATTGTCACGTTGGCATAGATAGTCTCTTTTGTCGCAAAGGAGAATTGCATGAGATAATCGTCCGCTATTATCCCCTTTATTTCGTATAGACCTTTATTGTCAGCCACCTTAAAATACTGCATGGTGGAGTCCGCGGGAGTCAGTAGAACGATCGATGCATAGGGCAGCGGTGCGCCATATTCATCTATAATCCGGCCGTTGATCGCATGCTGGGCGAAGGCGGGGTTGAATGATCCTATCATGAGGACAATTATACTTAACGAACCGAGCTTAAAGCTCATCTTCCAAATCCCCCTGCGAAAGTCGGATTAACCGGTTTACTTTCCGCTACCATTCCCCTTGCCAGATTTCATGATCTCGTTGAATTCCAGCACCTTTTCTTCTACTATCTTGTCGAATTCACTCTCGCTTATCTTTTTACCATCTTCCAGTTCCGCCAATGAATCATCCTCCGGCCGCACCAAAGTAACGGAGGTGGCCATATAAACCGTTTCGCCGTCTACTTCAACTACGAGTATCAGGCCTGGCAATCCGAAGTATCTGTCAGGTCCCACATGCACCGGGATCTCGGAGGCGAACCAGGCAGTAACGCTCTTTTCGCCTTCTTTCCTCTCGGCGGCCATGCAGGTATAGCCGTGTACCTTGACAAGTCTATTGGTCAGCTTCCAGGTCTGGCGATCTATCTCTGACTCCATAAGAAAATCACGCATCATAAAGCCAACCTGTTCCGTCTTCCTTTTCGCGTCGAAATCATAGTACACCTGCTTCAGTTCTGGTTTTGGCGGCCGGCGCTTAAAAGCTCCTTGGATGGCCCATTGAAGTGATGGTGACTGAGCTTCCTGCTCCGAGGAATCTCCTTCATAGCGAGCAATGTTCTTAGTAAAATAGAGGACCCCAACCTGCTTCCCCTCCTTGGGCAATGATTCTAACCACTGCTGTTTGCGAGGGTCGCTGATTTCTCCGCCATATACACTCTCAAATCCATACTTTACCGTCTTCTGGTAAAAAACGGTCCCACCATCAAACTCCTGGGCGACTGTTGAGTCCGGAGGCGTTCCCCCCACGATCGACAGGATTGCTATGAAAAATATCGCTCTCATTTTCAGTCTCCTCTGTTGCTGATCAGTGCTTCCCTATTCTGTTTCCTGTGCCATCAGTCTCTGCAGATTCCGGCGTTTTCTCCGCACGAATCCGGTCAACTCCCCCCGCAGACTCTTCTTGACCATGGCAGCGATTGCGTGCGCCATCAGCTAAGTTAGGACTCCTCTATTGAGATTTCTCGTCACAGAACGCAGCTCCTCCAAAAGCACAAGAACTACAGTGCACACGTATAGGACCATCTGATACATTCCAGGCAGATACATATTTTCTGATTTTGGGATCTCCATGCAGCTCGTGTGTCATTACGGTCGATCCAGAGCAACACCGGTTATCTCCAGACCTATATCCCGATCATTCGCGGAACACCACCAAGTTACGAGTGTCCGCCCTGATGCAGACTGGATACCTTGATTATCCAGCATCTCAAAAATCGATGCAGGTAGCACCAGATCGAAGTCTGAATCTATGCTCTGTATCGTCCTGTATTTTCCGCCGGCTTTTCCGTCTGCATCCAACACCGCGAATCCGAACTCTACATCAGCGGGCGTCTGCACCCGACCCTGAATGCGAAAGTGGCTGTTCTCCGCCAAGATAACTGGCACGGCATCATTCCCTCTCGGCACAGAGAAGGCAATCATGTATGACACGCCCCCTCGGTCACCGCTAAGTCCACCAGTCCGACTTTGAGTCTGCATTGGCACCGCACCGAGACGTGCCTCAGCCTTAAGTTGTAGCACAAACTGCATGTAGCTATCCCTGGCATCAGCATCAGTCATTTCGCCTTGACCTACCGCGTTACGGACCTGTGTTCCATATGCAGAGAGTGCGTCTTCCTGCGACCATCCAGCGGCTACATCGTCCGCGAGATTCGCACGCCAGGAATACTTAGACTCACCAAGGGCAACTACACGCAACGGATCCTGGTCATCGATACGAACGATAGATTGCTGTGCCGCACCTATCTCCGCCTCTTCTCCATCGGAAAGTCGCTTAATCCGAACGCGCCCCTCATGGACAGTGAGTCGGGTCAGCGAGGGATCGGCCACTACGCTGAACTGCGTACCCTCGATCAGGAGTTCCGCGTTAACCGTGTGTAAAACCATTGCCTCTTGTTCGGGTTGCATTGAAACGTTCGCTGAAAGGACACCGTACCGAAGATGCAGGACTTTTTGAGAGTACTCTGAAAGTGTCAACATGGCCAGTCCGGAGATCGTCACGGAAGTCTGGTCAGCAAACCGTAAAGTGGCTCCAGCATCCGGAGCTAACAGTTCCAAAGTACCGCCAGACAAAGGCCTCCCAACATCAAGCGTTTCGTCAATCCGTCCACCATCACCAGTCCATCGAAGCAGACCTTCGGCCTGAACTAATTGCGCCACATTATTGTGGTCGCCAGGAGACCAAAAAATGAAAACCGATATAATAAGAGCAATTGCGGCCGCACTGACCATGCTCGGAATCAACACATTTCGCCAACCACCACGCCTGGTAAATGACAGTCTGGTACCTATCGGCGATCCGGACGTGTCATGAGAAATCCGGTTCTGAAGGGCTGATAAGAAAAGAGTGCTATCGCGAAGGTCATCTTTCGAAAGGGCGATCAGCTCTTCCCCTTCCAGCTGGACCTGGATTTCCTGCTGACGTCCAGGATCATCCTTCGCCAACAAGGCTAATTCCGACAGCTCGTCCTCTGATAATTCACCATCCAGCAGACAGCCCAACAGTTCCACGAAGCGATCATCACCCATGGTAATCCTCCATTGTGATGTGTGACTCAACGCATGAACGAATCTGACGTCGGATCCTTAACAGAATCTGCCGCATATTGGCCGCCGATTTACCAAACCGATCAGCAAGCTCAAGAATTGAGAAGCCATCAACGTATCGTCCTTGGATGATATTTCGGTTTTCGGAATTCAATTTTGCCAGGCATGCCCGAATTGCTACAACGGTCATAGGCAAAGATCGCTCTGCCAATTGCCCGTGATGATTCAATAGTAAATGTGTGAGGTCCGAGTTAAGAATGCGCCGTCTCCGGGATTGTTTGCGTATCTCGTTCCGAACGATATTCGCGGCGATACCACGTACCCATTTGCCAAAATCTCGCTTTGAGTCGAATGTCTCCCACTCCTCGTAGGCTGTCATAAATGCTTCCTGAGATAAGTCATCCACCCAATCCGCATCTACCCCAAGCGATCGAACAAATGCGCGGAGCCTAACATGGTGTTCTAGAACGAGGCTGTCGAACTTGATGCTTTTGTCATTGGAATGCTTCATACACGGTATTGTCGCGAAGGACCCTAAATGTGACAAAAAAAGCTATTGCTCTAAGATGACTCAAGCTAGTGTGAATGCCTGGACAGCTGCGAAGGATTTGAATAAAAGCATTTGGAGAGGAAGTAATGTAAACGTAGCAATGCGGTAACAGAGCAGCAAGATCTGTTCGTTTAAGCCTGGTTGCTGCAGAATTTCTCACAAAACGGAATGGACTGCATTGAATCTCACCGACCCAGCCAACCTCCGTCAACTACAAGCATGTGGCCGTGGATGTAATCAGATGCCTCCGAAGCGAGAAATACGGCCGCCCCCTTCAGATCATCTGGAGTACCCCAACGACCAGCAGGGATGCGCGCAAGTATGGCTTCAGAGCGCCCAGCATCCGCACGTAGAGCTTCGGTATTGGCCGTCACACAGTATCCCGGGGCGATACCGTTGACGTTTACGCCCTCCGAAGCCCATTCGTTCGCCAGCGCCTGGGTCAGCTGCCCAAGAGCCCCCTTGGCCGCGGCATAGGACGGTACGAGTATTCCGCCCTGAAAACTAAGAACGGAACCGATATTTATGATCTTTCCTCGCTTCTGAGAAACCATTGCCCGCCCTGCCGCCTGACAACAGTACCACACCCCATTCAGATTCACATCTATAACGGACTTCCAATCTGCCTCAGTGAAATCTACGGCAGGAGATCTCTTTATAATACCAGCATTATTCACCAGAATGTCTATGCGTCCGAATCGCTCCAATGCTTGCGCCACCATGGCATCCACCTGGTCCTGATCGGAAACATCACATACCACAGGAAGACACTCCCGACCGTAGGAAGCGACTACAGCCTGTACATCCTTCAAGTTTTCAGCTCTGCGACTGACCGCCACAATATTGGCGCCGGATTCAGCCAATCCTTCCGCGATCCCGTAACCTAATCCGAAGCTGGCTCCGGTAACCACAGCCGTTGAGCCATCGAGGCGGAACCTGTCGTTTAGATTTCCCATCTGGAGCTCTCCCTTGCAATGACACCGTGACACAACATGTCCACTTGTCAGTGACAATTTCTAGATTGCCAGGTCTCAAATGTCCTTTCCGTCAAAATCGACGGCCATGTCTTTCTATGGAGCGTCCTCATCGTAGTCGCCCTCTGAGATTTTCTCTAGCAAGACGTCCTGAAAAATCGTGAGAGGAAAACTCAAGTTCTTACCCGGTATCTGCGCTCGTTGGGAAACAACGGTTGTTGTCTCCAATATGCCCTGTAGCATTGAATTATCAGACATGTCGAGCAAAATGCTACCACTGACCCATTCCCTACCCTCAAGTTGCACGGCGATACGTCCGTCGGTGAAGGCATATGACATAGGACTCGATGGTGCCGAATACGAAATCTGGACAGCGGGGGTTTTCGCGAGAGCGGTGAATCCGGAAAACGTGGATGTAAGCGGGGAGCGAGTATGCGAGAAGTCTGAGACGACAGGCGTAAAATCAAAAACTGCAGGTAGATAGGGATCGCTGTCGGTAATGCGGTCACCCACATGCTTCAAAGCGGATAGCGAATATCCGGCCCGGTCGCTCACGACACTCTCCAACACAGCCAAGTCCCAAGCCAAGACGAAAAACGTAAAGGTATCGGAGGTTTTTGCGAGCCCTCCTATCTGAATCGGTGGCACACTGTGCCGATCGTCAGACTCAAGGTCATAGGTGAATCCTGATATTGCTGAAATCTCGATGGGTTTGACATCGGTTGTACTGCCGTCGAACTGGCCTCGCGCGAAGGCCTTCCACGTATACCGCGCCAACTGCCTCCCAGAGTTTTCAGCGTGTGTAATCTCTCGCTTGAAACGCCCTGCGCTCACGGCATTTCCTGCAGTTTGCCCATGAGCATCAACAATGTGTTCACGCCTCGTAATCTGATAATAGTCGGTGTCACCGGATTCGTAAGTCCTGATAAGGGAATAGGTCCTCGACAGGGCGTTCAACAATCCTTTGTTACCGTCTTGCGCCTGCGCCGTGCCAACCATGTCATACACGAACACCAATAGAGACATATTTAGTATCAAAAACCACTTTCGAAAATCGAAATTACGCCTCCCCATCAACTCCCTCCGCTCGCAGGTAGAAACATTTGGCATGTCTCTTGCATAAATTCACTCATGCATGTGACTGTATATTCTTAAGAAAACACGTCGCGAAGTTTCACCTCATTCAGGCATTCACAGGATCTCCGCAATCAGTACATAACCACCGGGTGGACTTTCATTTGCTATTGACATCATAGGCCTGAACCAATAGAATATACTGGCATTCAAAAACATACGCCAGAATCAAGTATACGAATTTCCGAGTAAAATACGGCATCCGAGAAGAACATGGGCCGCTGCGTATCGGAGATATCCATGAAGCTATCCGACAAAACGGCTATTGTCACGGGTGCCGCATCAGGCATTGGAAAAGCAACTGCCAAGCAAATGGTAAGTGCAGGTGCCCGAGTTGTCGCGGCCGATATTAACGCCCCACTGCTGGCCTCCGTTGTATCGGAGATGTCTGCATCAGGTGGTCAGGTTACTGCCTGCGTAACGGACGTTGGGGACAGTGAACAAATAGCCAACATGGTCCAATGTGCCACGGAAAGCTACGGCGACCTCCACATATTGCACAATAACGCGTTTTCAAATGTGATTGGTTCTGCTACCGAATTGGCGGAGGACGACTGGGACCGTACTCTGGACGTCTGCCTCAAGTCCCTCTTTCTGGGCTTAAAGCATGCCATCCCAGTCATTGAACGCTCCGGGGGAGGCTCCGTGGTGAACACCGCCTCCGTGCATAGCCATGTGGCATTCCGAAACCATGCCGCCTATGATGCTGCAAAGGGTGGCGTGGTCGGCTTGACCCGATCGGCGGCGGTGGATTTCGCTCCGAAAGTACGTGTCAACGCGGTCTTACCAGGTGCAATACTTACTGGTGCCTGGAAGGGCGCGACGGAGATTGACAAGAAGCCCTTTATTGATCGTTGTCCCATGAAGCGCCTTGGCGTCCCCGATGATATTGCATCCGCGGTGGTTTTTCTCGCCTCTGATGCGGCTTCGTTTATTACTGGAACGACACTTGTGGTAGATGGTGGATTAACAATCGTAGGCGACCCGTAACAAATCGTCACCAGACAACGTGGACTATCACGTTACAGTGCAATAATGAAGAAGGAGCAGGCTATGGCAGCCGTGCGCCCGTATTCTGAAGAGATATCTCGTACAAAACCGTCCTGTATCGCATTTCTTGTGGACCAATCCGGTTCCATGGCGGAGGGGTTTGAAGACGTTCCCGCCGCCGATGCCGCAAAGGCACAGGGAGCAGCGGATGCGCTGAACCGGTGCCTTGCAAATATCATTATGCGCTGCACAAAGGACGAAGGTATCCGCGACTACTTTTACGTTGGAATCTGGGGCTACGGTCAGTCGGTGAGTACTGCCCTGCCGGGCACGGACCCAGAGCACCCTCTCGTACCGGTTTCGGAACTCTATACCCTTTCCCGTATAGAAAACCGAGTGCGCCAGATCCCCGATGGCAAAGGCGGCATGCGGGAGCAGACCATCAAGTATCCTGTTTGGATCGACCCACAGGCCGATGGCGAGACACCTATGTGTGATGCATTCGATACGGTGCGGGCATCAATGAATACTTGGATGGAAGAACATCCGGATTCATACCCTCCAACCATCATTAACATAACAGATGGCGCCTCCACGGATGGAGATCCCAGGTATACCGCATGGAAAATCATGCAAACCCAGAATGGTAACAGAAGCAAAGCGCTGTTATTCAATATTCATATTACCGCCAACTCCAAGCTTCCGCCGATCCTGTATCCTTCCGCCGACAACGAACTGCAGAGCTACGCCAAGAATCTCTTTGAAATGTCCTCGGAATTACCTGACAAACTTGTAATAGAAGCAGTCATGGGTGGCATGGACATTCAAGAGGGGGCCCACGGGTTCGTCTTTAACGGTGGCCTGAATGATCTGATCCGTTTCCTCGATATCGGTACCCGAATGACGGCCATGGCAGACATGAGAGAGGGCTAGACAGTGAGTATCTCTCATCATATTCATGCCTTCAGTGTGCCGAAGTACGGTCACAAAGAACGCGAGAACGAAGATGCCGTGGCATTCGACGCGCAAGCAGGATGGCTCGCCGTTGCTGATGGTGCCACCGAGGCATCCTATTCGAGAGAGTGGGCGGAGATACTAGCCGAGTCAATCTCCACGGCGACTAAGAAGCCCGGCAACATCAAAGAAAGAATGCTCGAAAGACTGATTCCGTCCCGGCGATTAGGGTCTATGGTCGCCGACCTGCAGCAAAAATGGTATGATCAGGTGCCTTGGGATCGGCTCGAGGATCTGGGATGGCTATTTGTTGAGAAGGCCCAACAGGGAGCCCTGGCGACATTTCTTGCGGTTCGAATTGAAGAACAGAAATGGGCTGCCATTGGAATAGGCGACTGTAACCTGTTCATTGTAGGGAAGAACGGCATCGTAAAACTGTCTGTTCCGGCCGAGACGGCAGATGAATTTGGGACATCTCCTTCCCTTGTTCCGTCAATGCCAGGTCCGCAAGTCAAGCAGGCGTTGAGTTCCCTTTGGAGAAAAACGGGCAAATGGCAACCCGACGAAAGTCTGATTGTCTGTACGGATGCCGTAGCCGCATACCTTTTGTACGCGGTAGAGAAGGACGCTTCGATAATGGAAAGACTGCTGGCCATCGAGTCCACCAAGGAGTTCGCTCACTGGGTACAAGGCGCGCGATCAACAGGTATGCGAAACGACGATGCTACTGTAGCGCTGGTAACGCAGGCGTGAGACTCGAAGACAGCAAGGGTTAAATAATGGCCTGGCCACAACTGGATGATTTTCGATGGGCAATACAAGAGCCCGCACTGTGCTTTTCAGATCCTGAATTGCAGACCGGTGAAGTCGTGTGTGATATGTTTGGAATGCCCAAGATGGCATCCGGTAATTTTGCGTGCGCCTATGAAATCCAATGCGCCGACAAGATGTGGGCGGTCCGTACATTCAACCACGAGGTGACGGATCAACACTTACGGTACCAGATGGTATCCCAACACCTCGGGTCGGTAGGCGTACCATATATGGTACGTTTCTCCTTTCATCCCGAAGGGATCTTAGTAGGCGGTTCGTGGTATCCTATCGTGAAAATGACGTGGGTAGAGGGTATGACCCTCACACGGTGGGTAAAAAATCACAGAGAACAGCCCGAAATGATCCGGGACCTGGCGAAGCACTGGCGGGGAATGGTTGGTGCCCTTTACGGACTCCAGATGGCCCATGCGGATCTCCAACACGGGAACGTCCTCGTCACCCCCCAAGACGAAGTCAAGTTAATCGACTACGATGGCATGTTCGTGCCTAAAATGCAGGGAAATTCAGCTCCCGAGCTGGGTCATCCAAATTGGAACCACCCAGGCCGAAATAACGATACCTTCGGCCCCTATCTCGATCAATTCCCCGGCCTCGTTGGTTACATCTCGATGCTGGCCGTCGCCCAGCAACCGCATCTTCTCGACGAATACTGCAACGATGAAAACTTGATACTCTCCCAGGCAGACCTGGCAGCTCCAAAAAACTCCGAGATCGTGCATGAGTTGAAAAAGATGGAGGACGATGGCGTTAGTGAATTGACCGACGCCCTCATCAAATGGTGTGAAGAGGGAGTCGACTACGATACGCTCGAAAACGTGGCTACTGGTGGGAGTTCGCCCCCTATCCGGATGGTTGACCACCAACAATCCACGGCCGTTCGGGCCGAATCTATTGAGAAAGAGAGTAGTAGCAAAGATACATCAGACTCTACCAACCGATTGCCAATCATTCTTGGTGCCGCAGTCGTTGTACTCGCCGTGGCAGCGTACTTTATGTTCTCGACGCCTACGGGTTCTGATCAAACTGAGTCTGTTCCACCTCCTTCCGAAACGCCCGAACCGATTGTCGCAGCCGTACCGCCCGAAGCCTCCCCAGTGGAGCAGCCAACTTCGGTGCCGAACGCAGGTCCCTCGGTTCAACCCCCGGAAGATATACCTCCGCTTCGACTGCCACAGCGCTCAGGTACAGAAGTCGCACCCCGTCCCGCACAGACCAACACGGCAGGCAGAGCGCCACAACGGGCTCCGACGCCCCCACCGGCAATTCAAAGTCCGCCGGAAACAGCTGCCCCTGCGGCGACACCAGAGCCTCCCAAGAGTCGGTTTGAGTTTGATTCGGCCGAAGAATATTACGACAGGGGACTCCAGAGACTTAATGACAAGGATTGGGCTGGTGCTGAGAAAGATTTCGGATTGGCAATTGCTATGAATTCCACTGATCCGGTTTATTTTCGCGAGCGCGGTAATGTCCGCCTGAGAATCGGCGATTTGGTGGGTGCTCGTCTGGACTATGACAAAGCGATTTCACTGGATCCGAGATATAGCTCTGCTTATAACAGTCGAGGTGTTCTGCGCCGCCGGCAGGGAGATCTCCAAGGTGCCCGAGCCGATTATGATAGAGCGATAGCCTTGAACCCGGTTGAATCCACTTTCTTCCGAAACAGGGGAAACCTGCGACGACAACAAGGTGATCTTCAAGGATCGTTGGAGGACTACGACCATACGATCTCACTCAATGATCAGGATAGTATAGCATTCAATAGCCGTGGCGTGGTCCGAGTACAATTAGGTGATATGAACGGTGCACGCGTGGACTATGATAGAGCGATCGAGATCAATCCTACACAACCATCTTTTTATCAGAACAGAAGCAACCTCAGACGACAAATGGGTGACCTCACCGGGGCCCAGGAGGATCTAGACCAAGCAGTGTCACTCAAATCCAGTAGGTAGTTTTCGCTGTATGACCTGACTGACAGAAGAACATGCAGGTTCGGTGTGGCATCGGAACCTGCTGGTCACATTGCAGTGAAAGCCTCAAACCAAACCTCCGTGATCAGGGCAGTTGTCCGAGATCCTGTCAGCGGGGGTTTTTTCATGGGTATGTTATCAGTCAACACGCCCCAAGTTTCCCATCCCGAAAGTGCAACACACCATGTCGTCCCCTCCCCAAAAAACGATACCTGCCTTGGCCTCCGACAATACTCCTAAACCAGGCAGCTATGGTGAGGTCTGGCTACTCGCCTATCCCATCATCCTGGCTAACATGTCCGAGACACTCATGGGGGTGGTGGATACCTATATGGTAGCCCAGTTGGGCAAGGTTGAGGTCGCTGCCGTTGGACTTGGTTCCATGATGGCTTGGCTTTTCTATTTGCCTTTCCTCGGGCTTGCCATGGGAGTAAATACCTTTGTCTCCCAGAGCTTTGGCGCCAAGCGTTTCCTGGAATGTGGCCGAATGACGTGGCAGGGCCTGCATGTCGCCGTGGTAGCCGGAATCATCATTACGCTCAGCCTCTTCTTGGCTCCGTGGCTCTTTGAGCTGGCGAAACCCTCCGCAAGAGTCCAACTGCTGGGCACTCAATACATGCAGTACCGCCTACTCGACGGCCTCGGTCTAACCATCGGGATGACCATTGCCAGTTTTCTTCGGGGAATTGGTGACACCAGAACACCCATGAAAATCGGCATCGCAATTAATCTCATCAATATCCTGCTGAACTATGGCCTGATATACGGGAACTTCGGCCTGCCAAGAATGGGGGTTGAGGGATCAGCACTGGGATCAGCCATAGCGGGGCTCTCCGGCGGAGCCATGTATCTGATCCTCTTCTTCCGGGCGCGGTACGCGAAATATGGCGTACGGGAGGCATCGCTTCCTGTTAGG
>JABIQT010000250.1 GCA_018667995.1 Candidatus Latescibacterota bacterium | reverse complement strand
CCCCTGCCAATGGAGCCGCGATATGCCCAGAATTATCAGGATCGGCGGCTTCATTGCCCATCACTTCAGGCGCTATCTTTCGGTCACGAATCTCAATACTCCTGGGCTGGCCATTCAGCTCAAAAAACACGGTTCTTTTGCCATTCTCTTCGGGTTCGCTGATGGCCATTAACCTGATAATCAGCCGCTTTCCCGCTTCGATATCGACTTCGATTTCTTCTCCTTCATTAAGCCCGTAGAAGTAGGCCATGGTAGGAAGCAGAAGCAAGTTGCTGAAGCTCTTTCTTGCCTCGGCATACTCCATGAATACGTGCGGGTAGAGCAGGTAACTCAATGCATCTCTCACGTCAACCTGTTTGCGGCCGAGTGCCTTGGCTGCATCGCGGCGTGCCTTCTCAAGATCGGCCGGCGCCAGCCTATCACTGGGAGGTGAATCGAGCAGCTCCTTGCCGCGCAAAACGTCATTGCGAAATTGCTCCGGAAAACCGCCGTACGGGATTCCAAGCTCACCTTGCAGGAATTCGATAACGCTGGCAGGAAAGTCCAGTTCTCCCGCCCTGGACTCCACATCGGAGCTACTCAGGTTGTTGGCCACCATGAATAGAGCCAGATCTCCCACGACTTTGGAACTGGGGGTGACTTTTACGATACCACCGAATAGCTTGTCCGCATCGGCGTAGGCCCTTTTGGTCTCGGACCATCGGTCTCCTAACCCGAGGCTGGCCGCTTGTGGTCGGAAATTGGAGTACTGTCCTCCAGGGATTTCGTTGACGTATACCTCGGCCGTTGCCGAACGCAGATCACTCTCGAATGGTTCATAGTATTGGCGGACAGTCTCCCAATAGTGGCTGAACGGGGTTAATAGCTCTGGATTGAGCTTGGTATCCCGCGGCGTATTCTGGAGTGCCGCGACCATACCCTCCAAACTGGGCTGGCTCGTGACACCGGACATCGAGGCAAAGGCACAGTCAACGATGTCCACGTCCGCTTCTGAAGCCTTTAGCAGCGTCGCCGCCTGAACGCCTGCCGTGTCATGGGTGTGGAGGTGGATCGGTAGATCCAAACGTGAACGCAATTCATCGATCAGAAGTGTGGCGGCGTGTGGACGCAATAGTCCAGCCATATCTTTAATGGCTATGATATCCGCACCTTCCTGTGCCAGTGATTCGGCAAGGGATACATAGTGCGCGAGATCAAATTTCACCGATCGGCCCCGTTTTCGGTTTTCCTCCTCACTGAGCACATCACCGGTGTAGCATATGCACGCCTCTGCTATGGCTCCGGCCTCCCTTACCCCCGCTATAGCCATCCGCATTCTATCCACATTGTTCAGAGAATCGAAAATGCGGAATATGTCGATGCCTGCACTGGTGGATTCTTTTATGAATTCGTTAATGACGTTATCAGGATAGCTCGTGTAGCCCACTCCGTTAGATCCGCGGAGTAACATCTGAAATAGGATATTCGGAACGGCTTCTCGCAGCTTAGACAGTCGTTCCCATGGATCTTCTCTCAGGAACCGCAGCATGACGTCAAAGGTGGCACCACCCCACATTTCTAACGAAAACAATTTTGGAGCATTGTACGCCAGGGCGTCCGCAACCTGCAGCATATCAAAGGTACGCATGCGCGTAGCCAGCAATGACTGATGCGCATCGCGGAAGGTTGTGTCCGTAATGAGAAGGCTCTCTTCTTGTCTGATGGCGTCCAGGAATGCGTTTCGGTCCAGATTTTGGAATTTGTCCCGCCAGCCTTCAGGGGGCGCTGGCAGATCGTAACCATCAGGAACATCTCGATCCGTGATCTGCACCCTCGGAACATCGGGTTTTCCAGGTTCCACTGGACGTTTGAGGGTCGGCATGCTGTCATGACCATTGACGCTGACATCAGCCAGGAAACGAAGCAGTCGATTGGCCCGATCCCGTCTGCGCGGCAGCGTGAACACCTCTGGGTGCAGGTCCAAGAAGCCGGTGTGCGCCTTTCCAGACAGGAATTGCTCATGGCGAAGAATATTTTCAAGAAAGGGGATATTAGTGATAACCCCTCGAATCCGGAACTCACTCAGCGCTCTCAGCATCCGATTGGCGGTCGAAGTCAGCCCATCTCCCCGCGCGGTAACCTTGACAAGCATCGAATCGTAGAAGGGAGAAATTATGGCGCCCGCAAAGGCGGATCCGGCATCGAGCCGAATTCCAAATCCGGAAGCTGATCGATAGGCCAGTAGCTTCCCGTGGTCCGGAGCAAAATCCTTAGCAGGATTCTCGGTGGTGATACGGCACTGCATAGCCAGCCCATGCACAGCGATGGTTTCCTGCGTCAATTTCAGATCGGTCAGAGTCTCACCTCCTGCGATACGAAGTTGTGACTGTACCAAGTCGATTCCAGTAATCTCCTCGGTGACCGTGTGTTCTACCTGAATACGCGGGTTTATCTCGATAAAGAATATCTGTCCATCGTCTGATATGAGGAACTCCGCCGTTGTCGCCGATTCGAGATCCAGCTTGCGGCCCAGCGTCAGTGCGTAATCAAAGAGCTTCGCTCGCTGGTGTTCCGGGACGGCAATGGACGGGGCAAACTCGATCACCTTTTGGTGCCGTCGCTGCAGGGAACAGTCGCGCTCAAAGAGATGGATCACGTCTCCGGTGCCGTCTCCCAGGAGCTGTACTTCGATGTGTTTTGGATCAGCGATGTATTTCTCAGCGTACATCTCTGCACGACCGAAGGCGGAGCGCGCCTCCGTCTGCGCGGTGATGTACGCCTCATCCAGTTCTTCTTTGGAACGCACCAGACGCATCCCGCGGCCGCCGCCTCCAAAAGCCGCTTTCAGCATAATGGGGTACCCGCAGGTCTCAGCAAAAGCCTCTGCTTGTGCGAGATCCTCCAGCATGCCGCTGCCAGGAATCGTCGGTACGCCTGTTTCCTCGGCAAGCTTCCGGGTGGCTACTTTGTCTCCCGCAACTTCCAGTGTTCCGATGCTCGGTCCGACAAAGGCTATGCCCTGCGCATGGGCGGCACGCCGAAGATCTGCACGTTCGGCGAGGAAGCCGTATCCCGGGTGAATGGCGTCCACCTTGGCTTTTCGTGCCACGGAAACGATATCATCAATATTGAGATAAGACTGAACGGGGGTACCTTCTTCGCCAACCTGGTAAGCCTCATCAGCCTTGTATCTATGCAGGGAGAACCGATCCTCGTGGCTGTAGACGGCCACGGTGCGAATCCCCATCTCGGAACAACTTCTGAAAATACGTATTGCGATCTCACCGCGGTTGCAGACGAGCACTTTACCGAGCGGTTTTCGTGGCACGGCTCCCATAGAATCTCCTTGTTATTTCTTAGCTTGATTGCTCCGACACAGAGTGGTCTTACCATAGGCAGGTATGGAAAGAGTGTCAATAGAGGTTCCACGCGCGACGAAAGACCCTCTATGTCAATCGGCTACTATATTGAAACTTTCGAGAGTTCCTGCCCATCAGGAGACCGGCATTGAAGTTTGATACTAGAGTCACACGCTGTCGCACGAGGCTTATTGCTCTGTTCGGTGCCAGCATACTCGCTACGGCGGCGAAGAGATAGGGTCATGGAACTTTCGCTGGCTATGCTCGGTGATTCCAATAGAAATGCATCAGTAAGCGACTGTCCGATATGGACGGCAACGAAGCACTAAAAAGTTAGATTTACATATTGCCATACCGTTAGTTGTGTGCTCCCCGAGTGACGTTAAAAACCAGGAATATTGCCGATGTAACCGGTCAGTTCCACGTAACCTTGACCTGAGATGGGATGCTGGCCATCAGTACCGGTAACGAGAACACTTCCCTCCCAATACGTAATCCCTAAGATACTTTGGGACACCAGTTCCTGATCTGGCAGTGTCGGGAGCACCTCAAGAATAAGCTGCTCTGACGGCACGGAGATCTCCCATCCTGCCGGATAGACGGCCCCATTGTGGGGACTGGTCCAGGTTTCGTGAGAATTGATGTTGTACATCGACAGAACGAGGTGTCT
>JABIQT010000970.1 GCA_018667995.1 Candidatus Latescibacterota bacterium | reverse complement strand
TTTGGGGGGGTCCATGGCGGTTCTCGGGGAATCTATCCGTCTGTGGTCGGTGGGCTATGCGGGATCGGCCACGCGAACACGTCATGTCGGTGCACCCATGCTAATCACAACCGGCCCCTATGCTCATGTCCGCAATCCGATCTATGTGGGTAATTTTGTGCTCAGCCTTGGTCTCTGTGTCATGGCATGGGCCTGGATGCCCTATATGCTCGTGGTCTTTATTCTGGCATTCGGTATTCAGTATGCCATGATCGTGTCATTGGAGGAAGAACACCTGCAGGAGACCTTTGGAGATGAATACACCAGATTCCTCGCCGGTGTGCCCCGATTCTTTCCGCGCCCCAGGACGTACGCTCACGCGGCCGGTCCGCCATTCGACCTGAGAGCCGCTCTGAAGAGCGATCGTCGCACGTTTCAATCTATGACAGCCGTTACTCTGGCCATCGTTGCACGCTGGTATTTTGGCTGATCAGTTTCCCGGTCGCGAATCCCTATGAAAGCTATGATAGTGGCTGGTGAAGCCTCGGGCGATCTGCATGGATCCGGTGTGGCCGCGGCTTTGAAGCGTCTCGATCCGGCCTGTTCAATGTATGGAATCGGCGGAGACCGAATGGGTGCTGTCGGTATGGAGCTCTTCTATCACATAAACCAATTCTCATTTATGGGCCTGGTGGAAGTCCTTAAACATCTCCCGTTTATTCGAAGATCACTGAAACATCTCAAGACGGTTTTCGAGCAGCGGAGACCGGACGTGCTGATCTTGATAGACTACCCGGACTTCAATCTGAGGCTCGCAAAGATCGCCAAACGGCTCGGTATTCCGGTCCTGTTTTATATCAGTCCTCAGATATGGGCTTGGCGTCCCGGACGGGTCCACAAGATCGTGAAGCTGGTGGATCAGATGGCCGTAGTTTTCCCATTCGAAGCGCCTCTCTACGAAAAGGCCGGCGGAAATGTCACTTTCGTCGGACACCCTATGCTGGAGGAACTGATGCATCGGTTTGATAGGGATGCCTTCTGTCAGACCGCAGGCCTTGACCCCGCGAGGCCGATTGTTGGGCTGCTACCGGGCAGCCGCAGACAAGAGGTGTCACGCATCATCGGCCCAATGTCCGCCACGCTGGATGCCGTACGCAGCAAGATGCCGGAGGTACAGGGCGTCATTGGACTGGCGCCAACAATCGGGCGAGCCGACGCACGGTCTCTCATGGGGGGCTCCAAGGATATCCCCATGGTAGAAGACCTCACCTATGATGTCATGAAGCACGCGGATCTGCTGCTGGTAACTTCCGGTACCGCGACGCTGGAGTCGGCCTGCTTTGGAACCCCACTCATCGTGGTCTACAAGATGTCCACCTTATCCTGGTGGATCGGTAAGCATGTGGTGTCCATTCCTGATATCGGACTCGTGAACGTGGTGGCCGGGAAGCGCATCGTCCCAGAATTCCTACAGGGCGACGTGCGCCCCGAGGTACTGGCAGCGGAGACGCTCGCGTGGCTCCGCGATCCGGGCCGTTTGGCCCAGGCCCGTGAAGAACTCCTGACCGTCCGAACAAAGCTGGGCACACCCGGGGCATCTGAGCGCGTGGCCGCCCTGGCATTGGAGTTGGGTGCTTCGTCTTCCGGGGACACCCATTGAAACTGTATGGTGAAAGGTCGGCTCCCGAATGAGTATGACCGCTCTCGCTGGGCCACTGGGCGCAGGAATCATAAGGACTCTCGGCAGTACCCTTTCCGTGGATTTTATAGGCGAAGCATACCTCGCAGCCGCCCGCCATCAGGGACAACACGTGATCTACGCATTCTGGCATGAGGGGCTAGTGGTTGCCACCTATGCCTTTCGCGATCAGGGCATTCGCGTCCTCGTCAGCCAACATAGGGACGGCGAATACATTGCCCGCGCTATCGAGCATATGGGATATTCTACAGTCAGGGGATCGACCACGAGGGGTGGAACGAAAGCCTTGTTTCGAATGGTATCAGGAGGAACGCAGGGAGTAGACCTGGGAATTACAGTCGACGGTCCCCGCGGACCGAGGTTGAAGGTCCAGGCCGGTGCGCTTTACATCGCAAGACGCTCAGGACTGCCCATTGTGCCCTTCGCGGTTGCCTGCTCGCATAAGAAGACCCTGTCGAGCTGGGATCGATTCATGATTCCGTGGCCGTTTTCACGCGCAGTGGTCGCCATTGGGCCGTGTCTGTCCATCGCTCCAGACTGTTCCCGCGAAGAAATGGGGAATCACCGACTGACCCTCGAAAACAGACTTCAAGAGGTCCGGAATCAAGCCGAGGACGCTACAGCGAAACGCTAGTCCATAAAGCCCCTCATACCCATTAGCCGTTCCAGTTCACCTCAATTACGCCGCGTGAATCATGGCCAAACTCTATGCCATTCTCATGACAGTGGTACCGCTGCTTCTGTCACCTGTTTTGATTGTCGCTGCGGCTCTGGATGCCTGGCATTTGCGTCGCCGACTGCAAACAGCGCCGACGGTCAACGGTGATCACTCTCAGACACTTATCTGGTTCCATGCGGCTTCCCTGGGTGAGGTGGTCGGCCTGGCAGCTCTGGTAGAGGCATTTCGAAAAACCTATCCCAATTTCAGAATTGCAATCTCGACAACGACACCCACGGGACTGGAGCAGGCAAAATCATCCGTACCAGATGCAGATGCCTCTTTCTTACTGCCGCTTGACATCCCTATCCTGATGAACCGGCTTCTGCATCACCTGAAGCCAGCTATGCTTGTTCTTCTGGAGGGAGAACTCTGGCCTTCTATGGTCTCGGCCTCCAGGCGAGCTGGATGTCCTATCGCCCTTATAAATGCTCGAATGTCCGATCGGAGTTATCCCCGTAATAAGTGGGTGCGCCCGCTTTTCAGGGATATGTTATTGAAGATAGATATCGTCGGTGCTCAGACCCAAATTGACGCCGATCGCTTGGTAAATTTCGGACTGACAACTGACAAAATCACCGTCACCGGGAATATAAAATCTGATCAATTGGCAGATGCCCACAAGAAATCCCGATCGGAACTGCGCCGTTCGCTTTTCCTCAATGAGAGCACGCCCGTCTTCGTAGCCGGATGTCCGCGACCGGCGCAAGAGGAGAAAGAGGTCTTGCTTGCTTGTGAAGCAATGGTCAATGAGAGGCCGGACTTGAAGATCCTATGGGCGCCACGCCACCTCGACAGGCTGCCAGATGTTGAGAGGATGTTATCTGGGGTCGGCCTCAAATGGATCAGACGCACCGCACTCCGAGCGTCGGGTGATCGACCTGCGACGGTCATCCTGTTGGATACCATCGGAGAGCTTTCAGATCTCTACGGGGCGGCCGACGTGGCTTTTGTGGGTGCCACTCTGGTCCCCCTTGGTGGACACAATCTTCTGGAACCGGCGTCACACGGTGTCCCAGTGCTTTTTGGCCCAAACTACCAGAACGTCCGGAAAAGTGCCGATGCATTGCTCAGCAGCGGTGGCGGACGGGAAATTCGCGACGGCACCGAGCTCGCGCGGGTTAGCCTCGAGCTCCTGAAAGATGCCACGATGCGTAGAGAGATGGGTGCAGCTGCGACCGCAGCAGTAGAATCAGGCGATGGCGCCCTAAAGGCATCTTTGGGGCTTCTACAGAAATACTTGATCAGCACATGAAATACTAACGGCAGATGATCCATGCCGTATCGTGTGTCAATGGATAGGTTCTTTGATGTCAATGTACAGTCTTTTTGAACGGGTTGCGAACACCGCTGATCGTGCGCCGGGCATCGCCCTGACACGTGCCCTGTTGCGCCTCCCGGCAGTGCTATACAAGATTGGCGTGGCACTCCGCAATAAGCGTTATTCGGCCGAAAATCCGCCGCTGGAACGGCTCGATGTACCCGTAATCAGTGTGGGTGGCCTTACGGCTGGTGGTGCAGGCAAAACGCCAGTCGTGCGGCACCTGGCCAGAGCGATCTCGCGTAATGGCCATCGTGCATCGATCCTCAGTCGTGGGTATGGTCGGAGGAATGCTGGAACTGCGGTTGTCTCCACAGGCGCGGGTCCACAGATGAGCTGGCAGGATGCCGGTGATGAACCTTTGCTGCTTGCCACCACACTACCTGGGGTCCCAGTCATCGTTGGAGGCAACCGCGCAGAATCGGGACGCATAGCGGTCCGCCAGTTTCAGCCTGACGTGGTGCTTCTTGACGACGGATTCCAGCACAGACAACTCAAGAGAGATCTCGATATCGTAGTTGTCGATGCCAGTCGTCGCGATGATTACCTGCTGCCCGCCGGAGCCCTGCGGGAGCCATGGTCGTCCCTCAGCAGGGCGGACCTGGTCGTTCTGACACGAATCGACCAGTCGGACCGCCTCGAAGAAACGAAACAGCAAATTCAAGCCTACCACCCCGGCGTCCCTATGCTCGAAACCCGGTACCGCCCCAACGGCCTCCGACGCCTGTCTGACAGCGAGCCGTATCCCCTCGACCATATTTCGGACATGAGTGTAATGACCTTAGCCGGAATCGCAAATCCAGGATCCTTCGAACGAACCCTCAGGCAGCTAGGTGCTCTGACATCCATGACCGTACGTTATCCGGACCATCACCTTTTCCGGGCCACAGAAGTATCCCGGGCTATACACCAGTCAAAGCAGCACCAATGCGAATGGGTGGTGACGACGGAAAAGGATGCAGTACGGATTCCACTGGAGTGCGAGCGATCCAGGATTCTGGTTCTGGATATTGAGCTGGAAGTATTATCCGGTGAGGATATTCTGGAGGAGAAACTCACAGAAATCAATCGGATGAAATAGTATCTGCCTGAAGCCTCACGGAATCTGTAACTATTCGATTTTCCTACTCAGATCGTAAGGCCACAACATCCACTGAATTCAGTCGCCACCCTCTTCAGTAATTAGGCTGTAGCTCCACTCAGCTCGTTTAGATTCATGTCCTCCCATCCTAATTGAACTAAATCTACGAACCAGCTCCTTCATTCTCCACGCATCTTAACAGCCAATCACCTGACTAGTACTCATATGCCGTCCGGTCTGTCCTAATAGCTACTATTAGCAAAGCGGCCGTATCCCCGGTGGGGTTCCCCATACCATCCTCATAGCCCGTCCTGTCATTACCACGACCGCGCCGTAATGCGTCTATAGCCATTCACAGCGAGAAATCCGGTCATAGCCACCGGCACGCCTGTCGGGAAAGGTGAATCAGTTCGCCACGATCATCACCCCGAACCCAGATGAACAGCACGAATGGCTCGGAGGGAATCTGGGAACCTGGCCCGATAGGTGCCGGAAAATCACGCAAAGAATCGATCTCTGGATTCATGTTGATCGGGAGCCAATGACCGAGCCCCAAACCTACGCGATCACGCTCTACGATCTGAGATAATGATTGCAGTACCGGCAAATCGGCGGAATCTGACTCACCTACAAATTGAAGTCGATCGCCGATATCATTTTTCGCCCAAATCGCTATGATCACCAGAATTAACAGTTCCTTCAGACGACGGTGTACCTCGCAGACGTATGATTTATATACAGCCTGTGTCCCTATTATCCATTTACAGCGTAATATAGCTTATTACAATTAGTTACGCTCCAGAAACAGGCACTACCACATGTGTGATTATGACACATGTGAAATATGGTTCATCGCTATGCAGCTTTAGGTAACTAGTTAAAAATATTAGTGATGACATGCTTATCAGTAATCTGAACGACTTGGCACTCTTATTGCGAATATCTACAGATGTAGAAAACCTACCCCATTTTCTACAATTTACCCAAAATGCATTAATTGAATACTTCGATAGAGCGCTTGGACAGGGCCAGTTCTCCCTATCTATAGGCAGATCGACTACGCTCCGTCTATGCGCAGCCGCACATTTCGGCCAGAATTGGCCTGCGGTTAGTCGTATCTGACCATTGATCGGGAATATCCTCTCAGATTACCTGATGGGAGCTGGTGATTGATTCACGCGACCACAAGGACGTAACTTGTTTATTTCATTAAGGTTATACATCAAAAGCGACTCGTTACCAAATTGGGACCATTTTCATTACAACTGTATACAAATAAACAATTTATACAACCATTACAAGCCCCACCGCCCAAAGAAATCTCTCATATGGCACGGTACTTGTAACTGTAGAGGCATGTCACCTATCAAATTCAAAACGTTGTGCGGAGAATAGCCATGTGTGCAGACGATCAGAGCACAATCAGTCAAATATGTAGTACTCAGAATGTTCCAATTATTCCATCTGTGCTCCGTTGGCAGAGCCTCAGTTCGTTCGGGCAACAGGAACGGCCCGCCGCGGACGTTTCCGATCCCTATAGATTGTCTCAACAGCATTCCGCTGCGAAAAATGAGATTTCGCCAGAAAGGTCAGACGGCTGATGGTACAGTACATCTCACGTCTTTTAATTGCGTTGGTTATCGTTTCTTCGCTGTGGCCTACAGCCTTTGCAGCCGGGCAACAGATGCTGGTACCCATGGGACTGAAACAGAACAACCACTTGAAGGCCTATGGACTCGCCTACCTTGCTCTCACAGAGGACGAGGACGTGGAGTGGCTTCTCAACTACCGGGGAGGCTCCTTTGTGATGCCTGCGAGTGAGAAATCTATCCGGGCCGCTCGACTTCGGGGCGTGAGTTTTACATCGGTGAGTCCGGCGGAGTTGCGTCGAATTCATGATCATATGGAAGCCAACAATATGGAGCGTATGCTGCTCGAAAAAGCCCCTCGCATAGCTGTCTACCGCCCGCCCGATAACCGGCCATGGGATGACGCTGTTTCTATGGCCCTCGACTATGCAGAGGTACCCTATGATCAGATTTGGGACAAAGAGGTGCTTTCAGGTTGGCTGGAGAAATACGACTGGGTCCATCTTCACCACGAGGACTTCACAGGACAGTACAGTAAGTTCTACACATTCCGAAAGACCGAATGGTACAGACAACAGCAAGAATCTGCGGAGACTACGTCCAAGAGTCTTGGGTTTCGGTCGGTCGCCGAAGAAAAGAAGGAACTGGCCCGCACCATAAGATCGTACGTAGCCCACGGCGGATTTCTTTTCGCTATGTGTTCGTCTACAGAGACGTTGGAGATTGCACTCTCGGCCGAAGGGATCGATATCGTACCTCCTGAATACGACGGTACTCCGATTACTCGGAAAAGCGAAGCGGGATTGGATTATGAAAAAACCTTCGCGTTCAAGGATTTCAGCATTGAGAAAGATCCGAGAAACGGTGCCTACTCCGACATCGATATGAACCAGGTAAACGCGAATAAGACGCCCACGAAATCATTCACCCTGTTTGAATTCTCAGCCAAGCACGATCCGGTGCCTACGATGTTGACACAGAATCATGCCAGCTATATAGCCGGTTTCTACGGTCTGCTGACGACGTTCAACAAACGCCTTCTGAAGGGAACGGTCGTAGTCTTGGGCGAGGAAGCAGGGACCGATCGCGTGAAGTACATCTACGACAATTTCGGGAAGGGATCGTTCGTGTTCTACGGTGGCCATGACCCCGAAGATGAGGAGCACAACGTCAACGACCCTCCTACTAATCTCAATCTGCATAAGAATTCTCCGGGTTACCGATTGATACTGAATAACGTCCTCTTCCCGGCAGCGAAGCACAATAGGAAGCTTAAAACTTAGATTGATCAGACATCTCACGGTCCCTCGGACGAACATGCCGCCTGAGACGGATGCGGTCGTTGTAAGATCTTAGGACTTCGATCTTCAGCCGCTCAAGACGGTATCGCCTAATAAGGGGCTGAATGGAGAGCACGTGCTCAATCAGATAATCGGCACGTCCGCAAAAATGCAGCAGGTGCACACGCTAATAAAGTGCGCAGCCGATTCGGACTTGACCATTCTGGTTACGGGTGAGACCGGTACTGGTAAGGAATTGGTGGCGCGGGCCATCCACAACAACAGTCATCGACGCGGTAACCGTATGCTCGAACTGAACTGCGGCGCTGTGCCGAATACGCTGTTGGCCAGCACCATCTTCGGCCATAAAAAGGGGACGTTTACAGATGCCCAGGATGACCGGGCAGGCCTCTTTGAAGAGGCTGAGGGTGGCACTGCACTATTGGATGAAATTGGTGAATTGAGCGATGAGGCACAGGTCCATCTTCTCAGAGTGCTTCAAGAACGTCAGGTGCAACGCCTGGGCGAGTTTGGCGCCAGGCCGGTAGACGTACGCGTGATTGCCAGCACCAATAAAGATCTCCAGGCGCAGGCAGAATCGGGCCATTTTCGGACCGATCTGTACTATCGTCTCTCCGTATTTCCCATTCACTTGCCCGCCCTCAGAGAGCGTCCCGATGACATTCCTCTTCTTGCACAGACATTCCTGGACAGGGCCAATAGCGATCAGAAGAAATCCATCCACTTCGCCCCCGGAGTGCTCGAAGCCCTCAAATCTTACCATTGGCCAGGAAACGTCAGAGAGTTACAGAACGAGATCGACCGAGCAGTAGCTCTCGTCCAAAAGGGTGAACCGATACATCTCGGGAATCATTCAGAGAAGATCCCCGAGGCAGATCCTGTGATGACGGATCCATCAACGCATCAGCTTGGTTACACCGAGGCCTTGAATCAATTCCGAAAGCAGCTGATTGAGGATACGTTGGAGAAGTGCGATGGCAACCGCAGCGAAGCAGCCAGACAGCTTAAAATGAACCGATCAAACCTGGTGAGTCTCATTCGAAGATTGGGACTCAATAACCACGAATAGCACTATCTCATTTCGGATTGACGCCCCCGGCATTCCGTTAATCATTCAGGTCGATCAGAATATCTTAACGGTCAGGGAACTCCCATGGAATTTGGCAAGAAAGAACAAGCATTTCGTCAATCGATTCTGCGTCTCAAAGGCACAACATGCCTTTCGGCGATGTTGCTTGCCTGCGCACTCGCGACTGCAAACGCAAGGGCGTCCGGACTC
>JABIQT010001025.1 GCA_018667995.1 Candidatus Latescibacterota bacterium | reverse complement strand
GCTGTGTCGAAGGACGCGCGCTGGATGGTCAGTGGCAGCGGGCGGGACGATGCGATCCGAATTTGGGATCTGACGACACGAACAGCTACTACCTCATTGAACGCGCATACTGGACTGGTTTCGGCGGTTACCTTCTCGCCTGATGGTGAAACGATTGCTTCGGGCAGCTGGGATACAACGGTCCGACTGTGGGACGTCGAAAGTGGCCAACTGGTGGCGACAGCCCGTGAGGACTATCCTGTCTGGAGCCTGGCGTTCAGTACCGACGGTCAGTGGCTTGTTGCCGGTATGGATCATGGGATCCTAAAGCGGAGACGTGTCAATATGGCCTCGCAGGTGGCGGCGTCCGACGAATCGGCTATTGATTCTCTGCCGGTCGGTCCGGTCGAAATGGAATATGGGGAGCCCCCCACCACTATGGTGAAACGGCCGGACGCCCTTGGAGTCGTTCTTGGAATTGAAGATTATCGGTATGCACCAGACGTGACATTTGCCAGACAGGACGCCGCGAGCATGCGTACCTATTTCGCAAATCGGCTCGGAATTGAGGAACAGAACATCTACTTTCGTACGGATGGTGACGCGACCCAGGGCGAGTTCCACAAGGTGTTCGACCCGATTCAAGGCTGGCTGGCCAAACGTGTGACTCCCGGTAAGACAGAGATCTTTGTGTATTACGTCGGTCACGGAACTCCGGACATGAGGACAGGAGATTCCTACCTTATGCCAGCCGACAGCGATCCGAATTACCCCGCAACCAGCTATAGACTTGATGAACTCTACCGTAGTCTCGAACAGTTACCTGCCCGCCAAATGACCGTCATGCTTGACGCCTGCTTCAGTGGACGGGTGGGGCGCGGCAATAGGGTCGAGATGCTTCTTGAGGGGGCCCGCGGAATCGGAATCAGCCCACGGAGAATTGAGATCGACGATCGCATCGTCGTGTTGACGGCTTCCGCTGGAAATCAGGTAAGCTCAAGTTATCCTGAAAAATCACATGGACTGTTCACCTATTTCCTGATGCGGGGCCTGCGGGGAGAGTCCGATGCCAACAATGATAGGGTTGTCACCGTTCAGGAATTGCATGAATACGTCAAGAAACAAGTCATGACGCAGGCTGGCCGACTTGATCGTGAGCAAACTCCAGAACTGCACGGTGCGGACCTGCGGCGAGTGCTGGTTCGTTACTAAAATCCTCAGCTTGAAAGATCGATGATGTTGTATCTAAGACTCCTTCTATGCAGTGCTTGCTTGATGCTTTGCCGTGCCCCTCAAGACGCACTAGCCCAATTCACATTCTCGGATGTATCTAAAGAGGCTGGGGTAAACAGTACCGTCTCCAATACGGGTGTGGCATGGGGCGACTATGATGGTGATGGGTATGAGGATATTCTTGTCTCCGGTATTACGTTGGCTCAGCCGCCAGAAAAGCAACCATTAACACTGTACCGCAATCTTAAGAATGGAACCTTCGAAGATGTTTCGAATGCCGCTGGCCTTACTGCCCTTTCCAACTGGTACCACGCCATCTGAGGGGATTACGACAACGACGGCGACCTGGATATTTACGCGAGTGCGAGTTTAGTGGGCGAGAGCAATCATCTATATAGAAATGACGGCAACGGCACTTTTAGTGAAGTCGGTGCGGCTGCCGGGGTCGACGATTCTCGACTGAGTCGCGGTATTGGCTGGGGTGACTACAATAATGACGGTAATCTAGATATCTATGTAGCCAACGCGTTCAACGATGACAATAGACTTTATAGGAATAACGGTGACGGATCGTTCACGGATGTAGCACCTCAGGCTGGTGTCTCCGATGGTGGTCAGGGACAGGCTGCCGTGTGGGAGGACTTTGATCAAGATGGCGACGCGGACCTCTTCCTGACCGATAGCGACACCTCAATGAAGCTATATAACAACAATGGCGACGGTACCTTTACGAACATTACTTCCCCAGTAGGGTTGGGCGGAAACAGTAAGATTCATGGTGTGGCTCTGGGTGACTTTGACAACGACCAGGATCTCGATATTTATCTGTGCGATATGGGAGCTGGTAGGTTGTACCGAAACAACGGAAATACGAGCTTCACCATAATCACCAATCCCTTCGGCGGTGCGGTACCACAGTACTCTGGTGATGCGGCGTGGTCTGACGTGGATAACGACGGATGGCTGGATCTCTACGTTGTGGATCAGACCGGCCAGGATATGTTGTATCGGAATAATGGTAATTCGACCTTTACGGAATTACGCGCACTGGCAGGAATCAATGGCCTTGGGAAGTGGTTCGGACTCGGTTTCGGCGACTATGATAACGATGGCGATCTGGATCTTTACGCCCCGGTAATTTCTGGCGCAGACAGGCTCTATCGAAATGAAAGCAATAGTAATGGTTGGCTACATTTAAAATTGATAGGCAGCCCGAGCAATCGCTCCGCTATAGGTGCCCGAGTAGTGGCAGTAACGGGCTTGCGCCAGCAGGTTCGGACGGTTGACGGGGGCTCAGGATTGTTTACCCAGGGGTCTCTTCCAGTGGAGTTTGGCCTCGGTAGTTCCAGTCTGGTTGACTCGGTGATTATCTACTGGCCCTCGGGTACTGTGCAGAATCTGACGCAGATTGAGGCGAACCAACGAATTACTATCACGGAGGCGACGACCACGTCATCAACGCTATCGTTTACCGAAGTCGGTAGCAGTGCTGGAGTTGGTGATGGCGGGCCCGGAAGGGGCGCGGCCTGGGGCGACTATGACAATGACGGTGATCAGGATCTTTATCTCGTAAATAGTGGCCAGCGCAACCGTCTGTATCGGAGTGATGGGATCTCCCCGGGCACAGATCTTGCGGTCGCCGCAGGCTTAGCTGATGGCGGTAGCGGATTCGGCGCAGCTTGGGGCGACTATGACAATGACGGTGATCTTGATCTCTATCTGGCACGTAGTGGTCAGAGAAACCTGCTCTATCGTAACAACAATGGCACTGGTTTTACAGAACTTGCGGTCGCCGCGGGGGTGGCTGACAGCGATGAGGGACGCTCTGTTGCCTGGGGTGATTATGATCGTGACGGCCACCTGGATTTGTACCTGGTGAACGACGGCCCCAATCGGCTATATAACAACAACGGTGACGGCACCTTTGCTGAGATCGCCGGAAGTGCTGGGGTCAACGACAATCAAGCAGGTCAAGGAGCGGCTTGGGGGGACTATAACGGAGATGGGTTTCTTGATCTTTATCTATCGAACGGAAGGAGCGGCTTTGGATTTAGCGAGGCCCCGAACAGGCTCTATCGCAACAATCAGGACGGTACCTTTGCTGAGGTCGGAGGTTTCGCGAGGGTAAATGACAACGGCAATGGCCGCGGTGTGTCCTGGGGTGACTACGACAGTGATGGCGATCTTGATCTATTCCTGGCGAACAGCGATGAAACACTGGCCATCGGCGAGGCCCCGAATCGTCTTTACCGGAATGACGGTGACGGAAAGTTCAGCGAAATAGCGACGGTCAGCAACGTTAATGACACCGGCGATGGTCAGGGCGTGGCCTGGGTTGACTATGATAATGATGGTCACCTTGACCTTAGTGTCATCAACGACGGAGCCAATCAGTTGTACCGGAATGACGGAGCTGGTGGCTTCATCAGGTCCGCCGTGAATGCGGGAGTTGATGATGGGGGAAACGGGACAGGGGGGACATGGGGGGACATGGATAAAGACGGTTGGCTTGATCTCTACGTGGTCAATGACAACGAGCCGAATCGTCTCTATAGAAATGAGGGAAATGGAAACCGATGGCTGTCCGCGACCCTCGAGGGTGCATTGAGCAATAAGAGCGGCATTGGCGCCCAGGTTGTTGCAGTGTCAGGAAACCATAGACAACGCTCGGATGTGGACGGTGGGTCCGGCTATCTATCCCAACCTTCGTTGCCTGTAGAGTTTGGGTTTGGAAGCGCCGTTACCATCGACTCCTTGATTGTGGAATGGCCCTCAGGACAGCGACAGGTCCTCACCTTGGTCGCGACCAACCAGCATATCACGATATCGGAAAGCGATATTCCCGATGATATTGTGCCACCCGTTATTTCTGCAGGCACCCAGATCTCGGCGATTGAGGGACAACCGGTTAGCATTTCCGCCGAGGTGTCAGATGCTATAGGGGTTCGCTATGTCTGGATGCTCTTCCGAACCGCGGGCTTTCCCGTGTGGTCAGATAGTCTTGCAATGGTTCGCGAAACGGGATCGAATATCTATCGAGCCACGATCTCGGGCGCCCGTGTGAGCCCGCAGGGCGTGGAATATGTGATTGGAGCACGGGATCCGTCGGGAAACACAGCCATATCAGTCGAGCAGCGCCTATTCATCCAGTTGAACACGCTCTTCAGCTTGGGGCTAAATCTGCCATCCGGTACGGACCTTGCCGCTGATGATTTTCGTATGATTTCAATTCCCGCATTGCTGACAAATTCCGATCCGCCCGATGTACTCGGACAGAGTCTCGGTGCGTCCGGAGAGTACAACACTCGCTCCTGGAGGCTCTTTCGCTGGAACGGAGCTCAGTACAAAGAACATCCAAATGCGGGTCAGATGACACCAGCGAAGGCCTTCTGGGTAATAGCACGTGACCCCCAACAGATCCAACTCGATGATGCATTCTCGTCGGCTGATAAGATTCGTTCTATTGTGCTCACTCCTGGTTGGAATCAGGTAGGCACGCCCTATCTGTTCCCTATTCCTGTTGCAGATCTAATTGCCAGTAATCCAGGCGGTTCCATAGAACCAATAGTATGGGAATGGACTGGAAGTAGCTACGTTCAGGCCACCGAGCTGAAGCCATGGCACGGCTACTGGGTGCAGAACCTTGCATCCGGCAGCGTCCCTTTGGTTATGCCGATTGTCGATGCCAGTGTAATCGCGACGCCCAAGCATGTGGCAGCGGCCCTACCTAGTGACGCGGGATGGAGCCTCCAGATCGCGGCGGAGTCAGGTGCGCTCATGGATGACGCGAATTATGTAGGCGTTTCACCCGGAGCACAAGATGGATACGACACTTTTGACATATCAGAACCACCAACGATGGGTGACGGAGCGCTCTCCCTCGCCATAGTCCAGGACCAGTCGAGTAGTCGTCCGGGCCGTTATTCCACAGACTTCAAGTCTGCCACCAGTTCGGGCAGCAAATGGTACTTTACGGTTACGTCTGGTAGCCTGTCAGATGGTGTGAGGATTTCAATTTCCAATCTGGAGAAAATACCTTTCGAAACTGAGATGCATCTCATAGATCTTGATCAGCACGAACATCGGAATATCAGGACGACTTCGGAGTACCTGTACGTTCCAACAAAGGGAAGGCTGGTTCGGCATTTCCTCTTGGTGGCAGGACCATCATCCTTTGTCTCGGAAGCCATAAACAGAGCAACGCAGCCAGCAATTGTCAGCCTGAGCCAGAATGTCCCGAATCCTTTTAATCCGACTACACTCATCTCTTTCGATCTCCCCGCGACAGCCCCGGTCACGCTGACGATCTACAATATATTGGGTCAGGAAGTGCGTCGCCTGCTCGATGAGGTGCGTGCACCTGGACGGCACACCGTTAGCTGGCAGGGGGTGAACGATAGCGGACGCACGGTGACGAGCGGTTTGTACATTTACCAATTGCGTACGGAGGCTGCTCTCCTTACACGCAAAATGCTGTTGTTGAGGTAACTATCTATATGCGAAACAACGCTTCGAGTGCAGCTGTGGCGGCACGCCTTGTGACAGTCGTGCTGATTTCCAGTCTCCTTATCTCGGAATTCTCTGTAGATATGTTCGTGGGAGAAGCAGCTGCCCAACCACCCATGCGGCACCTCATTCTGCTGTCCGAGCCTTCGGGGGCCGCCGTGTACGTCGATAGTCGATTGATGGGTACGACCCCCTATTCGGGCAGGTTAGCAGCAGGTAACTATCAGATCAGAGTCTTCCTCGAGGGCCATATTCCATGGCTGAACCAGGTTGACCTGCGGGATGACCGGAGGCTTCTGGTCGACCTGAGACGCGGCGCGGTATCTCGTGATCGCAAGTGGTTCTGGACGCTGTTTGGCGCCGTGGTGGCTGGCGGCGCGGCAATCGCTG
>JABIQT010000965.1 GCA_018667995.1 Candidatus Latescibacterota bacterium | reverse complement strand
GTCAAGACAAGGTACCTCGAGCTCGTCGAGGACAAGGGGCTTCTTTAGTTTAGTCAGTACGGCTGCTTGGAACTTCATGATGCTTTACCCGCCTATTCAAAGTAGATGAACTCATAATCACCGGTATAGCCGAAGCGGCGATACAACCAAACCCACTCTTCCGGACGGAAAAACGCCTCCGCTGTTAGTGCCCAGCATTCGAGATTAAAGAGCTCGAGCTCGTTGCGGTAGGCCTCCACCATAACGTATCCCTGTTTGCCCACCCGCTCCACTTCCCCAAGGGCACCGCACAGATCACTGATGATCAGGTTGTGCAGACAACCCAAAGATACCACTAGGTCAAACTCCTTGTTCGCGAACGGAAACACCTCCCGTGCGTCATGTCGGAACAGCTTGCCTGTGAAATCAGGGTGCCTGCTCTTGATGCCATGCTCAGAAATATCAAATCCCGTCAGTTCGAGTTCTGGGATGAGCTGCTGCAATTCATACAGTAAGAACCCTTTTCCACATCCAACATCTAAGATCTTGTGCCCTGGTTCGAGACCATAGACTTCAACCATTGCCTCGGCGACGGGCGTCCAGCGGCCGGGCATGTACTTGTATCCTCCATAACCAAGTCGACGGTCTCCATCCCAGTAGTCAAACTCGTATTCTTTGGCCTTGATCATACAGCTGACCTTGTCGTCGATCATGCGGTCAATGTACTTACGCTCTGTCTTTTTGTGTAGTGGCGAAAAAAAGCCTCGCTCCTGGCCCATAGGGATGCCTCCGGTAACGACTGTTAGTTGTTGATGGTCGGATTAAGACGGCTGGTTAAGGAGTTCTGCTGCGGCCACAGCCAACGTCTCGGGGCTCATCCCGTACTTCTCCATAATAAGATCCTGGGATCCCAACTCCTCTGTGAAGATATCGGGGAATCCGATACGCCGAAAACGCTTATCGGACAGTAGGCCCGATTCCGCCAGCAACTCTGCCACTGCTCCGCCCAGCCCACCGGTGACACGGTGCTCCTCCACCGTCAGGATCACGCGAACTGACTCCACGCGCTTGAGGATCTCCTCCGCGTCCAGAGGTTTAACGGTGTGCGAATGTAGAACGGAGGTCTCCACACCGTCCTGAGCTAGTAGCTCTGCAGCCTGAAGTGCCCTCTGCGTGGTAATCCCGGTGGTAATGAAGAGCACGTCGCCTCCATCGCGTAAGGGGACTGCTTTCCCAATCTCGAAAGGTAACTCTGGACGGGAAACGACTTCATCGCCGCCCTTTGCCAGGCGAATATAAAGAGGGTGTGGCCAATCAACGGACGCGGCCATCACCCGCTTCATTTCTTCCGCATCGCACGGTGCCACAATGGTCATCTTGGGTGCAACACGCAAAATGGCCATGTCCTCGATCGCAAGGTGAGTGCCGCCCAGTGGAGCATATACCACCCCACCCCCATTACCGATCAAGCGAACGGGCAGGTCGTGCATGCACAGATCAACTAGGATTTGCTCATAGCATCGACGGGTTATAAAAGTCGCGATGGTGTTGAAATACGGAATTTTCCCGCTGAGCGCCAACCCCGCCGCCATCCCGACAAGATGTTGCTCATAGACTCCTTCCATAAAATAACGGTCAGGATAACTCTCTCTAAACTTATGAAGCTCACGCTTAGTCAGATCTGATCCGATGTACACGATCCGCTCATCGTACTCCATCATATCGTAAAGACAGTTGGTGCAGGTTCTTCTCACATTGACTCCAGATCCCGAACCATCTGAGAGATATCTTCATCGCTGATATGACTCTTGTGATGCCAGTCAGGATTATTGACAGTCGAAGAGAAGCCCATACCCTTCAATGTGTGGCAAATCAGGACGCCTGGTTTCCCGGGGCGGAACGGCACGGAGCTGAGCTCAGTACGCAACACGTCCACGTCGTGCCCATCACACTCCCGCACCTCGAACCCGAAACTGGTCCACTTGTCCGCCAATGGCTCCAAATCCTGGATCTCCTCCGTGGGTCCATAACACTGCATATGATTCCGATCCACTAGGACGGTCAGATTGTCAAGTCGATGCTTTCCCGCGGACATGGCGGCCTCCCAAATGGATCCCTCTTGACTTTCGCCGTCGCCCACGGCGACGAAGACGCGATATGGTTTTCTATCGATCTGAGCCGCCAAAGCCATGCCGATGCCAATGGACAATCCGTGCCCTAGGGCGCCTGTCGCCGCCTCAACTCCCGGAAGCCCATACTCCGGATGCCCCCCTAGCCGCGAACCAAATGAGCAAGCTGTGAAAAGCTCCTCTTCGGGAAAGAAACCCTTGTCCGCCAGCATAAGGTACAACGCCAAGCACCCATGTCCTTTGCTCAACACAAATCGGTCACGATCTTCCCACAGTGGATTGGCTGGATCATAACGCAGGATTTCATCAAATAGAACACGTGTGATTTCTATCAGCGACAGGGCCGCTCCGATATGGCCGCGACGGCACTGCTCCAAGATGCGCACCAGCTTAAGGCGCAGGGCACGAGATCGCTCGTCCATTTCCTTATATCGCGTAGATCTCATATGTTCAGCCAGGAATGAAATCAGTGTCTTCGAGATCTTGTATGACTTCACCGAGTTTCTGTCGAGCATTTTCTAATTGCTGCTCACGGCGTTGCTCGAGAGAGACAGTCCCTTCCGCAAAGGTTCTCCGTTTAGTGGAAATCGGGATGAACTCATTCAGCATGATCAGGCACCATTTCAATCCGACGATCGGGTACACGGCCCGCAGGCGCGCAGCCATTCGGCCATCCATATCCAAGCGATCCAGCAGTCGCTCCATGAAAGGCTTCCGCAGGGAGCGCGGTACGGGCACCCCGGGATGCAAACAGGCGTCCGCTAGCATCTTGGCCGGATCATCCCAGCCAGCATATTCGAAATCAACAAACACCCATCGACCGTCTTGGCGTTGAATCGCATTGTGAAAGCCGTGGTCGGACGGACTCAAGGTCCATTCAGAAGGCCCAAGATCCTTGTCGTACTCCGGCCACTTGCGAAGGTTGCTCCTGACCCGAGCGCATACCGGCTTGAGTTCTTTCTCTAGAAAAGC
>JABIQT010000470.1 GCA_018667995.1 Candidatus Latescibacterota bacterium | reverse complement strand
GGTTCTTTTATGTCCGTGATGATGTCCAGGATCGTGTCTGGCCAACCCTATTCACTGGACCGGTGGATGGTCTCACCATGTATGGATCGGAGCCTCTTGGTGCGCTCAAGGGCATCTATGATGAGTATCTTTCCACGGCAGGCCGATACGAGTTGCGTGGATCGTCTAACACTCCCGCTCGCGTCGCTATAGATGCGGCATTGGACTTTCACAATATGTTGACACCTCAGGGCATTGAAGGACGCGTTCGTTTTCTGGCCGCAAAACTCATGCGCGGTCTCAAAGCCATTGACGGTGTCAGTGTTCACGTCTCCGAGGATCCCAGGCTCAGTTGTGCTCTGGTGTCATTTAATGTCAGCGGTGTGCCTACCAGACAGTTGAACGCTATGCTCTGGAAACGCCATCACATATACATACGTAACGTGACACATGCCGAGATCAACTGGGACGTGAACCGTGCGTCCATGCATATTATGGTATCCAATCCGCAGGTGGATACGCTGATTGGCGCCATAGAGGAAATCGCCAAGGAGAAGCGCCTCTAGTCGGTTTTCTGTGAGCATGCTCCTCTAAACACGCCGCGATCTGGATCGCGGCGTGTTTTTTTTGTTTGACTGCACGGTCTGTCGATGTTCGTCCCCTCTGATGCCGGTGTCCACGAACACCATCCGGGTAGTCGCACTCGCCTCCAACTCCTAATCCGCTTGTCAATGCTGGTGACGTCATCTATTTTGCTCTGATTGAGCAGCGACAGAATCCGGAAGGCATGAACCATGGCCGAACTCTCCATTTTTCCTGATAATATCACCACAAAAGTCGAACCTGGGACCTCGATTCTTGAGGCATCATTGGAGGCCGGCATTCCGCACACGCATCTTTGCGGCGGAAAGAGCAGGTGCTCCACATGTCGGGTTCTCATAATCGAGGGCATCGAAAACTGCTCACCGCGAAACGGGCGCGAACAGGAGATCGCCGATGGCTTGCACTATCCGCCATCGCTCAGACTCGCCTGCCAGACCACCATTGACGGCGACGTGTCCTTACGCAGGTTAGTTGTGGACCAGGAGGATGTCGCACTAACGAGTCAATTGGTTGTGGAGCGCGTACGGGCCGAAGTAATGGCCATGCGTGGATCCGATGACTTTGTCAACATAGTTCGAGTACTATGGCAGGGGCTGCTCGATGTGGGACTGGATGTTGATTATTGCGCCCTGGATATCCTGGATGAAGATCCCAACACGTGTGAAACGCATGCCATTACCTCCACCTGGATTGAGGAATGGTGCGATATTGCTCCTCTGAAACGCTCTGTTGTGGTCGGGGGGCACTACTACTGCAGTCATCACCTGCTCAATGATCATCAATAGGATGTTGTGTTACGCCGTGACCAGGTCGCCGCGGCCTGGTCCCCTGAGGAGGAGCGTGCCGAGTATCTTGCATTTATACGTCATTGCTGGAATGGTCCCAATGCCGTCAGGGCGCCCGCACCTCAGTCGTGGATCACGGTTCCTTTCTCGCACGGTCGTATCAGCGTCCACAGTTTCGAACCGGAGCAGTTTCTACAGCAGGACCGCCAGCTCATTGAGATCTTTGCCGATGCCGTCTCGCTGGCCTATACACGTCTGTTGGATTTCAGGCATCTCGAGGCGCAGCATACTGAGATACAGCTAGCCTATGGCAAACTCAAAGAGACGCAGGCAGAATTGGTACAGGCAGAGAAGATGGCGGCGCTTGGCGGACTTGTGGCTGGAGTCGCACACGAAATAAACACGCCTTTGGGAGCCATAAAGAGCACGATAGATACGGCGATTCGGGGCATCGAAAAAGTCGAAAAGATGGTAGTCGACGAGCCGCCGGAGAGCGGAAAGGTCGCGACGATATTTGGACGAATTACCCATCTCCATCGCATCATGCAAGATGCCGTGGAGCGCATTGACCTCATCGTCGGAAACCTCCGGAAGTTTGCCCGTCTGGACGCCCCGGCTTTGGATACGGTGAGCGTCCACGAGGGTTTGGACAGTACGCTGCTCATCGTAGCGCATGAGCTTAAGAACCATGTGGAGGTGACAAAGGAGTACGGGGTCATCCCAGACGTTCAGTGCTACCCGAACCAGCTTAATCAGGTATTCATGAATCTTCTGGTAAACGCAGGCCAGGCCATAGAGGGCAAAGGCAGGATCACTATCAGAACGGCCCGAAGAGATGATGATGTTGTAGTCAGTTTCGCCGATACCGGACGGGGTATTGCGCCGGATCACCTCCAAAGAATCTTCGATCCAGGATTTACCACTAAAGGTGTGGGCGTTGGAATGGGGCTTGGACTCTCTATCGTACATCAGATTATTGAGTCCCACCACGGTCGCGTCGAAGTCGACAGCCAGCTGGGCGAAGGTACCGCCTTTAGTATCGTCCTACCCGTCCATCAACCCATCGAAGAATCTCAAGCCGCCGAACGCGTCCGTCGAGATTGAGACGATGTTCTACAGCAGTCTCAAGAAGCGTCGTACCCCAGCTTTTCGCCTCTCTAACCGTACGGCTTCAATTCCAGCTCACCTTTCCTTTTTTGCGTTTAGCCAGCTCGCCCGCCCGGTCTTTGCCGCGAAGTACTGATAGTCGTATGCAGGATCGGGGTGTCCTATATTTCCTGAGGACGGATATCTGGCAATGGCGTCCACATCGATATCAATGCCCAGACCCGGGGTATCAGGGACTACAATGTGACTGTCAACAATCTCGGGTTGACCGCTCATCACCTCGTAACGTTGCGGTACATCGTCGGCAAGATGTTCAAGAATTAGAAAATTCGGCAGCGTGGCCATCAGATGTACCGCCGCCATCTCAGCTACAGGGCCAAGAGACCCGTCGTGAGGAGCCATGGTGATATAGTGAGCTTCCGCCATAGCGGCCATTTTCTTCATCTGAGACAAACCGCCAGCCCTACCAGTATCAGGCTGAACCACGTCGATGATCTCCCTCTCGATGAGTTCC
>JABIQT010000964.1 GCA_018667995.1 Candidatus Latescibacterota bacterium | reverse complement strand
GTCCTGGTAATTAATGGGGTTTACGGCGCATCTGTGCCATCGTCTACCGGTTCCCAACCGACCATATCTCTCGCGTTGGACACGTCCCATTTCTTCTCGGCTCCCTTGGATACCCCGTAGAAGACACCGAATTGCGGTTGCGGCGCCTCAAGGCAGCAGGCGGTGAGTTCTGCCATATCCCGGGCACTGAGCCACCGATTCATTCCCGGTTCGCAGTGCTGATTGGGTACGTCGGTATTCGGGAAATTACAGATGCGGATGCAATGAACGGACATTCCAAATGCGTCGTGGTAATGGCGCCCAAGGGCTTCTCCAAAGACCTTGCTCACACCATAGAAATCCCGTGGCCGAGGCATCATGTCCGGCGTCGTCAAAACGCCTTCCCGTTCATACATTCCGCTCACTGCATTGCTACTGGCATAGATCACGTGAGGAACGCCGTTGATTCGAGCCGATTCGAAAACATTGTACGTCCCCTGGACATTTGTATCCAGAATCATCTGGTTGTAACGACTACGCGGATATCCTGGCTTACTCGTCGCAATTCCAAGATGTACAATAGCGTTGACACCTGCCCCGGCTTCCACCATAGACTCAAAATTAGAGAGGTCTGACAGAAATACCTCATCTTCTGGCTCCACCTCCGGCACTGTATTATGGAACAGTAGCCGCATATCATAGCGACCCCGCAGGTAGCGGCGCAGTGCCGAACCCACCTTGCCTGCGGCGCCGGTGATCAGGATTTTCCTGCGATCGGGCATATCATACTCCTACCTGGAAAACGTCCAAGGGGGACATGTTGACAGACACACAATCAGAACCAATGGGCCAATCACCATATTCATTGAGCAGAAGGAGCTGACGCCCCCCATTCTTTCACAGTATCGAGCAGACCGGACCATCCTACTAATAACGGTACTTACAGATCCGTCAGAATTCCACCTGCAAGGCGATCCAGTTTGAAGGGATTTCCCCGGCGATGGTATCATAAATGACGGCCGCAATGTGCCGAATTCCCCCCCTGCCTGCAAGCGAAAACTCCGGAGGTTTTACCCATGTTGAATCAGGCCCTGGCAACAGTAATATGTCTTTTCCTAGCGACGACCTGCTTTGCCCAGGATACCCCCGTCGATGGTGTATATGAGCGAGTCTCCCTTACTAATCTTACCAGCGGGGAGCAGTTAGATCCTAAACAGAAAGGCCTCATGATCATCGGACATGGGTATTACTCCATGATGACAATCAATCCAGACCGACCAAAACTCGAACGTGGCCAAAGGCTCGACGAAATGCCAGCCGATGAGCAGATTGCCCACATGAAATCCTGGCTCCAGATGAACGGGCACATGGGGCCAATCGAAGTCAAGTCCGATACACTCATCTGGCACCGCAACCTGTCCGAAAATCCACAAGAGGTCGGTACGATTAGCAGACTCCCCTACGAACTCCGGGATGAAAATCTTGTGATCCACTTCGGCCTTGGAAATAGTAGTCGCTGGGAATGGATCTGGCGCAAGATTAAATGACCGACTCATCAAGAAGATCTGAGACGGGACTGCTTATCCAAGGATCCCGGATACATACTACAATTCATATCGGATGGCTCTACTTCTGATATAGACCAGGACACAAAATGCGCAATGCAATCAACTATGCTGTCTTTATTGCTCTATTTCTCACGATCACAGACACAGAGGTCCGTGCCCAGGAAATTAGTGGGCTCATCGAAAAAGATGTCTCTGTTTATGGCTTTAACCTTCATTATGCGGAGGCTGGCCAGGGATCGCCCATCGTACTGCTGCACGGCTTATGGGGTGGCCGAAACGAGTGGCAGCATACCATCGGCCCTCTGGCCGAATCACACCGTGTAATTGCGCTGGATCTGATCGGCTTTCATGGTTCCGACAAGCCTGAGGCCACCTATCACAACGCACTGCTCTCGCAATTCCTGGTTGGCTTTATCGAGGCCTTGAAGTTGGAGCAGGTGACACTGATGGGCCATGCCATGGGCGGCAATACAGCCACATACACCGCCGTTCATTATCCTCAGCATGTGGCGCAGCTCATCCTGGTGGACGGTGCCGGATACAGGAACCCCAACAGAGATCCCACAGCACAGCCTTCCGCTGGCATGATGCGTATGAGGAGGATCGTCACGGGATCAACGGTAGCTACCACGCGCAACTTCCTGAAACGCCGGGTGAAAGACCAGAGCCTGGTGACCGACGCCTGGGCCGAGGAAGCATTTCATATGTGGCTGAATTCCGCCAGAGCAATCTCCGATATGCTGGGTGAGGGCGGAGATGTTACCGAGGAGGAAATGAAGACCATAACCGTTCCTACGTTGATCGTCTGGGGTCGGGAAGATGGTGCTTTCCCACTCAAGAACGCCGACAGACTGGAAGCCGATATCGCAGGCTCTGTCAAGGTCGTCTTCGACAACACGGGGCATCTGCCTCAAATCGAACAGCCTGATGCGTTCAATCGTGTCGTGCTTGATTTTCTAGCCAAATAAAAGAGCAGCGCAGTCGTACGATAGGATCCTGACCCAAAGCTGCTGAGCAAGGAGCTATGTCCATGTCAGACCGCTTCATCCTTACCCCTCTCTTCCTCGACGAGGTCGATGAAGGACTCAAGGCCTTGCTGCGGCCCTCCTGGCGGATGGTCCAGCCAGACATGCCGAACGGTGACACTCAGCAGCGGATCGCATCGGTACATGGACACCTGGCGAAAGCAGTCGCGGACACGATCTCGCGCGGAAACCGCCCCGTGAGCATTGCCGGAGACTGTTGCACGACGCTGGGTGTGCTCGCCGGACTTCAGCAAAGTGAGATAGCGCCTACGCTGCTCTGGATAGATGCCCACGGTGATTTGAATAACTGGGAGACCAGTCCCAGCGGATTTCTCGGTGGCATGCCGTTGGCCATGATGCTTGGGCTCGGTGAACAAACGATAATGGAGTCACTGGGAGTCAAACCGCTCGAAACGGACCGGATCATACTGACCGACGGTCGGGATCTGGATTTGGGCGAGAGCGATCTGATTGAGAGCCTGGATCTCCGACATCTCCCAAAGATCACCGACCTACTGGAAACTCCGGCTCCCGAAGGGCCACTCTACGTGCACTTTGACTCGGACATCCTCGATCCGGCGGATGCTCCTGCCATGGGTTATCTGGCTCCTGGAGGTCCCAGCCTGGCCGACATGGGCCGTGTATTCAAACACCTGGCGCAGACCTATAATATCGTCGCCGTATCGATGTCCACATGGCGACCGAAGATGGACGAGGACGGCTCCAGTGAGAAGGTATGTATGAGATTATTGAAAGACCTTCTTGCCAGTGCCTGATGACCGGTCGACAGACAGAACTGATTCTGAATAGAACGATTCCGCATTCCGCATCCCGCATTTGATTCTCTTCACGTACCTCTGCCACGTCACATCATAGCCGTTTCTCCTTCAAAAAGTGTGTAGCCATGTCTCCCATGTTCAAAGATCTGACTGTCCTTGAAGTCGCCAATGTGTTGGCTGGTCCCGCTGTGGGAATGTTCTTCGCGGAACTCGGGGCTCGCGTCATCAAAGTTGAAAATCCGAGCACTGGTGGGGACACCACGCGACATTGGAAACTACCATCGGAACCAGCAGACGCCGATGTTTCCAGCTACTTTTCGAGTGTAAACTGGGGCAAGAAGTCTATCGGTGTGGCCTTCAATACGGCCGCAGGTCGTCAGATTCTTCACGATCTCGCCCGAAAATCCGACATCCTGGTTCAGAGCTTTAAAGCCGGTGATGACGAGAGATTCGGGCTCGATTACGAAACCATAAAAGCAGTAAACCCAAGGTTGATATATGCTCAAATCACTGCTTATGGGCCTCACGATAAGCGAACAGGTTTCGATGCAATTATCCAGGCCGAATCAGGATTTTCGGGTATGAATGGAACGAGTGAGAGCGGCCCAATAAAGATGCCTGTGGCACTGATAGATCTCCTTCTGGCCCACCAGCTTAAAGAAGCTATCCTGCTCGCGCTAATTCGGAGAATGGAGACAGGAGAAGGCTCCTTCGTCACCATTTCGCTGATGCAGGCGGCTGTGTCCTCGCTGGCGAATCAAGCAACAAATTACCTCGTGGGAGGCACAGTACCGCAACGCACCGGTTCTGACCATCCAAACATCGTACCTTACGGCACTACATTTCGAACCCGAGATCAGCATGACATCGTACTGGGCATTGGAACGGATACCCAGTTTCGCGCATTGTGCAGCGTATTGAGAATGCCGGAACTTGCTGAAGATGAACGCTACGCTACCAATCAGAACAGGGTGATCAACAAGCAGGCTCTAAATGAGGTCATTACGGGGACAATTGGACGGATGGATAAAGTGATCCTGCTTCGTGCTTTTGCCGAGAATCGCGTGCCGGCGGGCGCCGTGCATATGATGGACGAAGTATTTGAGCAACCGGAAGCCAGGTCTCTGCTACTGTCACACGACGGGTCCGGCCTTCAGGGATTGCGGACAATTGCCTTTGAAAGTTCTTCAGCCGACACGAGGATAGCACTCGATCCCCCGCCCTATTTTAACCAGGACAGCAGGGACATTCTGCAGAACGTCCTCGGATATTCAGAGGAAGACATAGAGGCTATGGTTGCGGCAGGGG
>JABIQT010000629.1 GCA_018667995.1 Candidatus Latescibacterota bacterium | reverse complement strand
GCCCTGCCGCCAAACGCTCGTATCCTGGACATGAATGATCGGCCCTAGTGCGACGATGCCAAACAGTTTAGAATCACCACCAGCTTCTCGGTTCAAACCTATGCCAACATCACTCAGTGACAACTTAGATGACGCTGTGGATATTTCGCTGATTATCGTTAGCTACAACGTCAGCCGATTTCTTGAAGTCATGCTGCAATCGGCCGCCAGCGCATCAGTTGGTATTACTGTAGAGACCATTGTCGTGGACAACAATTCGACAGACGATAGTGTGGAGATGATAGAGCGAAACTTCCCCGAAGTCCTGTTGATCAAGAATACAGAAAATGTCGGCTTCGCTGCAGCGAACAACCAGGCCCTTTCCAGATACCGGGGCAAATACGCCTGCCTCGCGAATCCGGATGTACTTCTTCAGGAAGACACGCTGCGAACCATGATGGATTATATGGACGGTCATTCCGATATCGGGGCGGCCGGGTGCAAAATCCTGAACGCCGATGGATCGCTACAACTGGCATGCCGGCGCAGCATCCCGACCCCGATGAATGCCTTCTTTAAACTGACAGGCCTCAGTCGACTTTTTCCAAAAAACCGCCAAATAGGTGCCTACAATATGACGCACCTTGACCCCGACGAGGCCACAGATGTGGATGCCGTCTCAGGATCTTTCATGTTTGTCCGACGGGAAGCTATTAATCATGCCGGCCCGTTGGACGATTCTTTCTTCATGTATGGGGAGGACCTCGACTGGCTGTACAGGATTCGGCAGTCCGGCTGGCGGATTCGGTATGTGCCTCAAACGAAAGTTGTCCACTATAAGGGTGAAAGTGCGCGCAAGAACCGGCCGCGGGCATTCGTTGAGTTCTACCGGGCCATGTACACCTACGCCAGAAAACATCAATCCACAAAGGGAACACGGATTATCGCGCGCCTCAACCACTTGTTGGTTACCGTTGGTATCGTGGCAAGGGGCGGGCTGTCCATCGCAAGCGCCGGGATACGAAGCAGCTGGCTGCCGCTGATAGATCTGGCGACGATAAACGTCACCCCCCTGATAGCCACGCTGATTCGAGTCGGGCATCTGGCACCATTGACGGCCGAGTCTCTTCCTGCGTATCTTGTAATCCACGGCATGTATAGTGCGATCTGGATGTCATCACTATACGTGTCCGGCTTATACGGTCGTCGCAGGATGTCACCTGTGACCGCCGCAGGCGGTGTGACAGCGGGATTTGTCTTAGTTGCTGCATTAACCTACTATGCTCCGCCGTATGCGTTTTCCCGTGTGGTGATTCTGCTGGCATGGCTTATGAACCTGACGGTAATTGCGGGCTGGCGACTGATAATCAGGCATCTTTCAACAGAACGTCCCCGCGCCATCATCGTTGGTACGGACAGAACTGGCCGCTGTATTCTCTCGCGAATGCAGGATCGGTCAGACTTTGATGTGGTCGGTTTCCTGGACTCAGATCCGCGAATGATCGGAAAACGGCTGCACAATGTAGATGTTTTTAATGGGAATGGAAAGTTGTCCGATACATTGGACAAGCACAAAATCGACGAGGTCATAGTGGCTTCGTCTACTGTGACCTACCAGGAGATACTGCAATTGGTGTCATCGTGCATGCGCCTTGGTGTTGGTTTGAAGCTTGTGGCCAATATTGAGGCGACCGAGGATGAGGCGACGCCTCTTGAAATGGTTTCCCTGGTGGACGCCGGGACCGAACCTCTGGTGAACATACGCAAGGCCATCCGGCGCATCCGGAAATGACCGTGGAGGAGTACAAGAAATATGAGTGGACTTATTCTTGATTTTGAAAAGCCGATTTACGAATTAGAGCGTCAGATCGACGAGATGCGGAACTTTGCCGTAACGGAGAATATTGGCGCGCTCAACGAAGAGATTCAGCGCCTCGAAAAGAAATTAGCCCGACTACGCGAGAATATCTACGCAGATTTGACGCGCTGGCAACGTGTACAAATAGCGCGACACCCTGATCGACCCCATACCTTGGATTATATAGCTGGAATGATGACAGATTTCGTGGAGCTCCACGGTGATCGCGCATTCGGAGACGACAAAGCGATGGTCGCCGGCATGGCCAAACTGGACGGTATGCCTGTCATGGTAATCGGACATCAAAAGGGCAGCGATACCAAGGAAAACCTGATGCGGAACTTCGGCATGGCCGGACCTGAGGGTTACAGAAAAGCCCTGAGAATCGTGAAGCTGGCGGAGAAATTCGAGATGCCCGTTCTGGCCTTCATAGATACCCCCGGCGCATATCCGGGAGCCGGTGCCGAAGAGCGGGGTCAGGCAGACGCCATAGCCCGGGTCATTTACGAAATGGGGAGACTAACCGTACCGATCATAGTAACGGTGATCGGCGAGGGTGGAAGTGGAGGTGCGCTGGGAATAGGTGTGGGCGATAGAGTGCTTATGATGGAGAACGCCTGGTACACGACGATCACACCGGAAGCATGCTCCACTATTCTCTGGAAAGATCAGGAAAAGGCTGCGGCCAGGAAGACAGACTGTGCAGAGGCCCTGCGCCTGACGGCGGCGGACCTTTTGGAATTAGGCGTCATCGACGGGATCGTAGAAGAACCTCTGGGCGGGGCTCATCACGACTTTTCTGCAGCGAACCAGGCACTCAAAACCGCCATCTCAGAATCCTTTGCTGAGATAACATCCACTCCGATTGACACCCTCATTCTCGAGCGTATAGACAAGTTCAGCAACATGGGCGTCTATGATGTAGTGCCAGCTGACCCGGTATAGCATCAGGTTCCAACCAGGAGTAGCCGAAGATCCATGACATTGGTGCCAGTCGGTCCGGTCATGACGAGGTCACCGAGCGGTTTGAAAAAGTTATAGGAATCATTATCGTTCAGAAAAGCCAATGGATCCAAACCGAGGGCCTCAGCTCTAGCGAGGGTCTGTCCGTCGGCAATAGAGCCTGCAGCATCGGTGGGGCCGTCCGTACCGTCAGTCCCAGCGCTAAAGACCACTGTATTATCCATCCCCGCCAAGCCGAGAGCCGCAGCAAGGACGAATTCCTGATTTCGGCCCCCTTTACCATTTCCCCGGATAGCCACTGTAGTCTCGCCGCCTATAATCACGCAAGCGGGCGCGTTTATGGGATTGCCTGAAGCCTTAATCTCCGCCGCGATGGCCGGAAATAGACCAGCGACCTCTCGTGTTTCGCCCTGAAGCCCACTCGTCAGAATAGTCGTATTATATCCGGACTGGTCAGCCGCTACCTTGGCTGCATCAAGGGCTTGGATATTTGTAGCAATCAGAACGTTCTGAACCCGGTCAAAGATTGGATCATTCGGCCCCGGCGTGTCTTCGATCTCTCCAGACAAACCTGATTTGAGATGCTCCCGAACCGAACCGGGCAACTGGTTTTCAAGCCCGTACTTCTCGACCACACGACGGCAATCGTCAAACGTACTCGCGTCTGGCGATGTGGGGCCCGAGGCGATAACATCGAGAGGATCTCCGATCACATCGGACAGAATGAGACTCACGATATGTGCAGGGGCCGTTCTCCGGGCAAGCTGACCACCTTTGAGCTGGGATATATGCTTGCGGAGAGCATTGATCTCATTGATGGTAGCGCCACAGCTCAGTAGTAACTGCGTGGTCTCCTGTATCTCGGACAGTGAGACACCGGAAACGGGCAGGGGCATGAGTGCGGAGCCACCGCCCGAAATGAGACAAAGAACCAGGTCTCGCTCCGATAGGTCTGAAATGAGTTCACCAATTCGACGCGAACCTAGAATACCATTCTCATCTGGTATCGGATGCCCTGCTTCGACGAGAGAGACAGTTTGAACGGGAGCCAGGTGGTCGTACTTGACGTTCACTGAGCCACTGGTTATTCGATCTCCCAGCAGAGACTCTATGGCCTGTGCCATTACGGCGCCTGCCTTACCGGTTCCTATTACGATAATCCGGTCCACGTGAGTCAGATCATAAGTACGATCCTGAACGATAAGTTTGTCGCCGTGCACACGGACGTATCGCCGGATTGCCGCAGCCGGATCCACCGCACTTATTGCGCTACGGAAAATCTGAAAAGCCGATGATCTCAATTCAGCAACTGACATGTGGTTTACAATAGGGTTATTAAGGTGATATAATCAGGTTGGAATCGGGGAACGGGAATTACTGTTACCGGGGTTCACGTTGGCTCGGGGCACTGTCAGGCTTCCGTGGCGTCGGACTTCTTGCTATCACTTGCTGGGCTATCAATTTTAGGAGGCGGCATCTTGCGAGGCGGAGGTTTGATTTCCTCCTGTTCTACAATGCGCTGAATCTCATTCTGATAACCGTTAACCACCCGTTTGAAATCTCGAATTCCTTTTCCGAGCCCCTTTGCTAATTGAGGAATTCGGTCTGCCCCGAACAGCATCAGAACGATGAGAAATATGACCATCATTTCGCCCATGCCGATATCGAAGATCATAAAGACTGCTCCCGGGAAGAACTCAAACTGATACTATCGAAAAATTCGTGTTAGCGCGTGTAAAGTACTAGTGGGCGGGTACTCCCGCAAGCAAAATCCGATCCGATGTATAGGGGGCTTGACTTCACTTGTCCGCGAGCCCACATTCAAGATTGACAGGTAGATTCAAGTCCTCCCCAAAGAGCGCCCCATGCCGCACATTCTCATCGTGGACGATTCAGCAGTTGAACGACGTATTGTATCCTCACTCATCGAGACGCGTACCAACTTAACGCCGATCGAGGTGGACAATGCGCGAAGTGCACTAAGTCTCATCTCCGAAAATCAGCCAGAACTGATCATAACCGATCTCATGATGCCGGACATGGACGGCATGTCTTTGGTAGAGGAGATCACCAGCTCCTATCCCGGCCTACCAGTAATAATGATGACGGCCTACGGCAACGAGGACATCGTCGTTAACGCACTCCGCAAGGGGGCAGCCAGCTACGTAACCAAACAGGCGCTCACGTCAGATCTTATTCCAACCGTTACTGAAGTACTCCAGATGACGAAAGCCGGGCGCCAGGAACGACAAATACTGGAATATCTGGAACACACCGAGCATAGATTTGTCCTGGGCAATGATTTGGAACTCGTAATGGCGCTCGTAGGATACCTTCAAAGTATGCTTAACCGCAGGCGTTTCTGTGACGAGACATCTCTGGTTCAAGCTGGGATTGCCCTTTGCGAGGCATTGATGAATGCCTTGTACCACGGCAATCTTGAGTTGGATTCGTCACTCCGTGAGACAGGGGGCCGTGACTTTGAGTCTGCAGCCCGGACACGATCCCTTCAAGCGCCCTTCAAAGATCGCAAGCTGCACGTTACCGTTCAGATCTCATCGACGGCGGCCGTGTACACTGTCAGGGACGAAGGGCCAGGATTCGACCCAACAGCACTCCCAGACCCAAAAGCCCACGACAACCTGGAGAAACTCAGTGGTCGTGGGCTTTTGCTAATCAATACGTTTATGGATGCTGTAACATTTAACGACGATGGTAATGAGATCCAGATGACGCTTGAGAAGCGATAGTCGCGACTCTCGCCTCCGGCGCCTTTTACGGAGCACAAGCGGTAGGAACTACGTTAGAATACGGAATAATTCAACCCCACAGAGAGTGTCTGTTTAATCTGAGTATCAGGGCTGGACAGTTTGTCCCTCAGGACCTGCACATTAATGTTCGCAGAGATGTACTTATTGACCGACATGACCAGAGTAGTATCGGTACGAACAATCGGATCCTTCTGGCTCCCAGTGATGGCCTGGAATATCTCGAGTTTTCCCTTGAAGATGATATTGGCCGCTAAATTCCAGTCCACGTTGGTGACTGATTCGAGACCTCCATCGACTCTAAAGTCTTCTATCTTCAGAGTGCTGGGGCTATCGGAGAAATTCGTAAACCGGCGGGTCGATGTCTCCCGCAAGGCGGCACCGAGGCGCGTCTTGACCTCAGGGAGAGGCTGGTAACCCACTCCGGCACTCTGGGTAAGATAGGCCGGATCGAAGAACCTCGAAACGACTGTCCCCACGTCGTTCGCGTCATAGGTAATTCCGTTTGCAAACTGTGTTTTCAGAGTCGCTGACACGAACGGATTGATATATGTCCCGACCTTGTAGATCAGCACCGTGTCTATATCTATCTTATCGTCTGTCTTTCGAAACCCACGATCCCCCTGGCGCGTCTGTCCGAAACCTGCCTTATAGGATGTAGTCCAGTCCGTAGTGGCTCCCTTTCTCTCAGACTTGCCATCCAAGTTGAGCGTCCACGCCAGAGCGCTCTCTCCTCCCTGAGCCCAATCTTTGAAGGCTACCTGCGACATGGCAACGGATCCAGTGAGACCGTGCTCCCAAAGTTTCGTGGCATCCGCCGCAGCGTCCTGTGCCGCAGAATTGCTGAACCATGTAACAAGACACAAACAAGTCAATGTCAGACGTATCATAGAGAAAATCCTTCGAGGCAGGTTAACGAGTTTCGTTGCCAGAATACACCTTCCGACCTGGTCGTTGAATATAGGTCGACGTACTTGAAAAGTCGAGTCCTCATTTCATAATGAAAGCGATACTCAGCAGGGAATCAGCTTGACTTGACCCGTGCTGGAGGTCAAGTTCTCCCTATCCGCAATGTTGCGATATCTAAGACTCTTCCTGTTCAATTGGTTATCACAAAATAGAGACCGACTTCGACACACCGATCAAAGTAATAATTGGAGGTTCAAATGGCAGACCGCATCTCAGTGCTCTTGATTGAGGACAATCCAATCCATGCGCGCTTAATTCAAAATCTGCTGGAGGAATCCACTACGTCAGTATTCGACCTGAACTCGGCTGATCGCCTGTCTACGGGCATCGAACGGCTGTCAGGTGGCAACATCGATGTAGTCCTCTTGGATTTGGTGCTGCCGGACAGCCAGGAACTCGAAACTCTGGAACGGGTACGAGCCGCGGCACCCGAGATGCCAATTGTCATATTAACAAGCCTCGACGATGTCACGCTTGCTGCGAAGGCAGTGGAGGAAGGCGCCCAGGATTTCCTGATCAAGACCGAGACTAATAGTCGAACGCTAACGCGCTCTATTCACTATGCGATAGAGCGAACAAGAGCTCGCAAAGAAGAGTGGGACGCCACCATGTTTCGGTTGGCGCAACAGCAATTTCTTAAGGCCTCCCAACTCATGGGGCTGGATGTAAACGTGCAGGAGCGCCTGCTCTTCCCCCAGAGAACCCATATCGTTACCTTTCCATTCAGGCGAGACGAGTACAACCAGGTGGAGACGGTCTTTGGCTATCGCGTCCAACATCTGCTGACTATGGGGCCAACCAAGGGTGGTATCCGATATCATACCGACGTGAACCTGGGAGAAGTTTCGGCGCTCGCCATGTGGATGACCTGGAAATGCGCTTTGATGAACCTGCCGTTCGGCGGAGCGAAAGGCGGTGTCCGGATTGATCCCACAGGGCTATCACGACGTGAACTCCAACGGTTGACACGGCGCTATACGTCCGAGATTATTGATATCATCGGTCCAGACAAAGATATCCCCGCTCCGGACATGGGTACCGATGAGCAAGTAATGGCGTGGTTGATGGATACCTACAGTCAACAGAAAGGTTACACCGTTCCGGGAGTGGTCACCGGTAAACCTGTGGTTCTGGGTGGTTCACTGGGACGTCGCGAGGCGACGGGCAGGGGCCTGGTGTACCTGGTAGAGGCAGCTGCGGATCATACAGGACTGGATCTGAACGGTGCCACTGCTGTCGTGCAGGGCTTCGGTAACGTCGGTAGCAGCACCGCTAAGTTTCTTGAAGAGGATGGAGCAAAAGTACTCGCGGTAAGCGATGTAACAACAGGTATTTATAATCCAAACGGCCTGTCGGTGCAGGCCTTGTTTGATTACGTAGCTGAAAATCGTTTCCTGGAAGGATACACCGAGGGTGACACCGTGACCAACGAAGAACTACTTGAGATCGAGTGTGACGTCCTCGCTCCCTGTGCGCTTCAGAATCAGATCACGGGGGAGAATGCGGATCGCATTAACTGCAAGATCCTCGCAGAGGGAGCGAACGGACCCACAACGCTGGAAGCCGACGAGGTGCTCAACGGTAAAGGTGTCTTTGTTCTGCCCGACGTTCTCGGCAACGCAGGTGGTGTGACTGTGTCGTACTTTGAGTGGGTTCAGGACACGCAGAACTATATGTGGACGCTGAAGGAAATAAATGAACGACTGCACGCCATTCTTCTGGACGCCTTTGAACGATCCATCAAGAGGGCAACCAGTGAGGGCTATGACCTGAGAACCGCCGCTCTCATTGAGGGCATCCAGCGCGTCACCCAGGCCAAGTTACTCCGCGGAGTATTCCCATAATTACGCCGCGACTACCAAGTTTCTCAGGAGTCAGAGCTCCAAGATTACCATGTGACGCTCTTCTCCTACCCTTGGCAGTTTATGCCAGAGCTCCTTACGCACCTCAAGCATCTGTTACCGCCAGGCTATCTTGAGCCTCACCGCCTCATCCAAGAATAGGAATCGGCGTCTCGGCGATGCGCCGCCTGCCTACTTCAGTCCATCGGGCGAAAGACCTCAACCAACATGTCCAACAATGATTTCGACTCAGGCTTAGTCTGGTTGCTCAAGGTGGGAGGGCGTCTCGCCGGCGGCATCGTGATCACATTGTCTGTGCTTGTGCTCATAGGCTGGCAGTTCGACATCGCTGTCCTCACGAGCATGGTGCAACCTGGCCGCGTGCCCATGAATCCTATGACCGCGGTCGAATTCCTGGTTCTGGGTGTCAGTCTCTGGCTTCTGCTGCCGGAACCGCTGCTCGAGAAACGCCGGATCATTGGGCTTCTGTTTGCGATCGTTGCCGTATTGATCGCTTCCGCCCGAATAGCAGACATTCCCATGATGGGTGATCTGGGAATTGATGAATTTCTCTTCAGTTCGAAAATCAGTGGCAGCCGCATGAGTCCGGACACAGCCAAGACGTTTCTGCTTATTGCCTTCGTGCTGCTCATCCTCGACGTCAAGATTGTCAACTACTGGTTTCCGCTCACCGGAATCCTATCTATCTCCATAATCGCTCTCCTCGCTCTTACCGGCGCGATCTACAGTACCCTTGTTATCTATCGCATCGCAGGCGACATACCGATCCCCTTGAATACGGCGTTGGGATTCGGAGTGATGTGTATCGGGATACTGAGTGCTCGGCCCATGCGAGAACCCACCGCTACGCTCGTGAGCACCACCGCGGGTGGCATCATGGCACGGCGCCTCTTGCCTGCAGCCTTCGTAATACCCCTGGTGCTGGGATGGGCACAATTTCAGGGAAGACGGTGGGGCCTCTATGATATAGAATTCGGATTTTCACTGTTTGCATTGGGAAACGTGATGGCCTTCAATGTGCTCATCTGGTGGAATGCGAGATCCCTCGGGCGCATCGATGCGGAGAGGACGCGCGTCGACAGGCAGCTGTATCGCCAGAATGAATTGCTCGAGCAGACGGCGCACGACCTGGTAAGATCACAGGAAGAACTCCGCGTGGCAAAGGATGCTGCCGAGAATGCGAACCGGGCAAAGAGTGAGTTTCTGGCCAATATGAGCCATGAGATTCGTACGCCGATGAATGGCATCACAGGGATGACACAGCTGCTTCTGAACACTAAGCTGTCTGCACAGCAACGAGAGTATCTCCACCTCGTTGATCAGTCGGCAGATTCGCTGCTGGTGCTGCTCAATGATATTCTGGATTTCTCCAAGATAGAAGCCGGCCGTCTGGAACTGGAGTTAATTCCCTTCAGCCTAAGGGACACGGTGGGAAACACCCTACAGAATCTGGGGATCTCGGCATCAGACAAGGGGCTTGAGCTCGCATCGCATGTTCCCCAAGGCATTCCAGACGCACTCATCGGTGATCCCGGTAGGCTTCGTCAGATTATCGTCAATCTGGTTGGAAATGCGATCAAATTTACCGAAACAGGAGAAGTCGTCGTTTACGTGGAGGCTGTCGCTGGAGCTGAGGAGCTGTGCGGTTTGCAGTTTTCGGTCCGCGACACCGGAATTGGTATTCCTGAGGATAAGCAGGAGTTCATTTTCAGTGTTTTCAGCCAGGCGGACCAGTCGATGTCGCGGCGATTCGGCGGCACAGGGCTTGGCCTGGCCATCTCGTCCCAATTGGCGACAATGATGGGAGGACGAGTGTGGGTCGAGAGCGAACTTGGCAAAGGCAGCACCTTTGCCTTCACAGCATTCTTCGAAGAACAGGACCTTCCCGCCAGCGCGCCTGAAACACTACCTGAAATCGTCGAGGAGATGATGATTCTTGTCGTCGATGATAACGACACGAATCGTCTTATACTGGAGGAAATGCTGAAAAACTGGGGCATGCAGTCACTTAGCGTAGACGGTGGCGCGGTTGCGCTTCAAGCCATGGAGCGGGCGATGGATTCTAAACGTCCCTTTCCGCTCGTTCTCGTAGATATATCCATGCCTGATATGGATGGATTCTCGTTGACTGAGGAAATCCGTCGACGCCCGGAATTGGCGCAGACGGCAGTGATAGCCCTATCCTCTGCGGGCCGGCCCGAGGAGGTTAGCAGGGTCCAAGAGCTCGGAATTGCGCATGTCCTGACCAAACCTGTCAAACAGTCGGAGCTATTCAACGCCATTGCCCGGATCTGCCAACCGGATGAGGATGGCAATCGGACCACAGAGCTGGATACGCAGCAGTCGCAGGTACTGCATCCGCTGAAGATCCTGCTGGCCGAGGACGGACTGGTCAACCAGAAAGTAGCTGTTATGATGCTCCAATCACGAGGACACACGGTCACCATCGCCAATAATGGGCAGGAAGCTGTCGACCAACTAGAACAGGGCTTATTTGATTTGGTCCTGATGGATGTACAGATGCCCGAGATGGATGGCTTGGAGGCTACGCGTGTAATCAGAACCAGAGAGGCCGCGTCAGGACTGCACATACCGATTGTAGCGATGACCGCCCATGCCATGAAGGGCGACCGGGAACGGTGCCTGGATGCGGGTATGGACGGCTACCTATCGAAACCCATACGCGCAGAAACGCTGTATGAGACTATCGAGGCACATTCGCACCCCTTGGAAGCCCCCATCGAGACCGATAGCCCGGAATCGGGAAAGGGCCCCAATCCCGTAGTGCTACCAGCAAATACGCGCCCCTTCATTGTAAAGAAGAGTGAAGACAAAGATGCTACGATGTCTCCTGTCGAGACAGCCCCTGAAGTACCGTTTACCAAGCCCACCCAGAATGCCGGGGAGAGCCTGCTTGACTGGAACGGAGCCCTGGAGCAATTGGGAGGAAATGAAGCCGCGCTGCGGGACATCGCACAGATGTTTATGGAGGAGTGCCCCAAGCTTGTAAAGGCAATTCGAGAAGCAGTTGTTGACGATGATATGCCGGAACTGCGCCGCAACGCCCATACGCTCAAAGGCTCTGCCGCGGTTTTCTCAGCCGAATCAGTCGTGAAGGCCGCCTCTGCACTGGAAATTATGGGCCGGGAAAAGAACATTTCCGGTGTGGAAGATGCCCTTGATCTGCTCGAGACTGAGCTTGAAATCCTCTCGCCAGCTCTGGCTGAGAGGATTGGCTGAAAGCGAATGAATACCGGCCGCCCTAACAGCTGAATCGGGTCCTTCACCAGGGACCAACTCAATTGCCATAGAGTTCCAGGAATTTCTGTTCCGATTCAACGCTCCCGATTAGGATTATCTCGGATTCGGCAGGCAGGCGCATTGAGGGTTCTGGATTGATATGCATGGTATTGTTCGCGAAGATTGCAGTAATGTAGCATCCGCTGTCCTGCTGCACGGATGTATCCGCGATGGTCCGTCCGGCGAGCTTGACAGGCAGCTTGATGCGGAACAGATGAAGCCCCTCAGATATCAAGAGCACATCGGTACGTTTCAACAGGTTGAAAATCGCATTGCCGCCCATGGAAGCATAGGACATCACGAAATCAGCCCCAGCACGATGTAGCGATTCCACATTTCTTTC
>JABIQT010000963.1 GCA_018667995.1 Candidatus Latescibacterota bacterium | reverse complement strand
CTCTGCAGATGTTAGTCGATCGATTTCCCTCCTCACAATGGATTCAGGATGCCAGATCGATGCAGGTTGAGATGTCAGCCCAACTTGGTCGCAGTTCACAGGCAGCAGATGAAGCGCGAAACTCCGACAACGACCAGATCAAGATCGTGGCACTTCAGAGCCTCTTTCAGGCCAATCAGGACCGGGCCATGACCTTCGTCTACGAGATTCTACAGCCAACTTCTACATCCAGCGCGAAGGTGAAAGAAGGGGCGATCAAACTCCTTGGGAGATACCATGACCCGTCTGGTGGAGAGCGTGCCACACGTTTGCTCATGGAAATAGCACTCAATGAGTCCAACCAGAAACTGCGAAAGTTCGCTATCTACAGTCTCGGTCGTGGCGAGTGGAGCGAGCAGAAATTTCGGTTTGAAGGGGATGATCAAATAGTGCCAATTCTCCAAAAGCTGGCCTTGTCTTCTGTGGAACGGGAGATTGCCTCGTCAGCCATTGACGCACTAAACCACATCGCTAACCATCACGAGGATCCCCGAATCAGGGCTGCTTTGATGGAGATCGGTATCAACTCTCCATCCCGCGATGTAAGGCAGAAAGCCGCTTCCCGAATCGGAGAAATGGCCGAAAAAGAAGGTGTGAGTATCTTGCCCGACCTTGTCAAGCTCTTCGATGCCAATGATGATCGAGAGCTGAAAAAACATATCATTTCTGTAATCTCAAAAATGGAGAATCCTGAAGCACAAGATCATGTGATCAAGATTGCAGGGACGGCCAAACACCCAGAATTGAGAAAACGTGCGGTTTATGTAATCGGACAGCGGGGTTCAGAGGTAGGTGTCGTGGCACTGGGCGGGGTCTATGCTGCAGAGCAAAGTGATGACGTAAAAAACCAGATTCTGCACTCACTCAATGAGACAAAGCACCGCTCCGGCTTGGTGCAACTCATGGAGATTGCGCGAACTGATCCCAACCTCAAGATGAGAATGAAGGCCGTAAACTACCTTGGTAGAAACAAGGATCCGGATGCTCAGAGATTCCTGGAGGAACTTCTTAAATAACCCGCGGGCTATATAGCGCGTGCGTACACGTCTCTGAACTTTTTACGACAACAACCTGCCTGGAGTTCATGAATTGCGCTGGATCGGCTTCAATTCGGCTCCTATAGGGATCACTGGCAAACGAAGGCTCCGGCCTGACAGACAGATCCATTAACCTATCAAAATCGTTCGACAATTGCGGGAGAGAAAGATGCGACAAGCAGCCTTTGTATCGCTCTACGTGATAGCATTATTAACTGCGGCCATAACAGTATCAGCTCAAACCGAAGGTTTCATCAATGTAGGGGGGACGAACCTTGAGACCCGTATGAATGATGCGATGCGCCAGGGAGAGTCGTCCGACAAACGCTATTGGACCGCTTATTCATTTGATGTACGGCCCGGCGTGGCAGTCGATATGCAGTGGATAAATACAGATGGCTCGACGAGTTCATTCGGTGTAATGATGGGAGGCGGATTCGAGACGCGCAATCTGGGAAATTTCGTACTCTGGGAGGCTGGTGAAAGACGAATCGTGCGTATCGAAGTCTTCAATATGGACCGCAAACATCAATTCAGCGGTTATCCAGTCTACTGGCTCGGAGCGACCGATCCTCAAGAAAGCGTCGCTTACCTGGGTTCGTTAGCCAGGTCAAACATCTCCAATGCGATGAGGGAACGTGTCATAAGGGCGCTGGCGTTGCATGATGAGCCAGATGTGGTTCAGGTGCTGCGGAGCATCGCGGGCGCGGGATCGAGCATTCGTACCAGATCGGCAGCCCTTTCCTGGCTCGGGCATTTGGAGGCGCCACTCCGTTTCTTTGAAGAAATCGCCATGAACGCGGACGAACCAATGGATATACGAAAACGAGCAATTGCGGCGATGGGAAACAGGAAGACATCAGAATCCCACCGGCTACTGCTTAACCTATATCCTGCCGTCTCCTCGGTAGAGCTCAAGAAACGCGTTCTCTCAGCCATCAGTGGCAAAGGTTTCGATGAGGGCGCGATCAGGTTCCTTATGAGCGTGGCCCGGGACGAGGAGGCGCAGCCAGAACTGCGTAGACAGGCCGTAGGCCGGCTGGGAAACTCCGCCGATAGAACGGTCATTAGAGATCTGGTGGGACTTTTTGATGGCATAGAGGATCGTGACCTACAGTCCCGTTTTATCAATCTTTTCGCAAATTCAGAAGCACCCTCTGCACGCACGAAGCTCTACGAAATAGCCTCCTCGGCTCAGAATCCTCAAATACGTCTCAGAGCCATAAGGGGATTCTCAAAGCGAAGTAATGATGATACCATAGGCCAGATAATGGATCTATACGATAGGGAGCGCTCCGAAGAGGTCAGAAATGATGTCATCAAGATATTGGGAGAGAGCTACAGTCCCGTCGCCACGCGGAAGTTAATCGCCATAGCCCAGAGCACGAATTCCGAGAAACTTCGCAAACGTGCGACCTACTGGCTCGGGAAGAGTACCGATCCCCTTGCAGTGGAATACTTTGAGTCAATCTTTCGTTAAACGTCCTCGGTGGACAGAGCCTATACAAGCCTATTCACTATTTCCCCCAAACACACTGATACCATTAAAGGTACAGGAATGGAAGTTTCTTGATCAAATTACATAGCCCTGCCAACTTTGTGCATGTTTGAAGGGTCTAATATAAGTACACCCTTCACACATAGCCTACCATCCTGCTATAAAGCGAGTAGCTCTGCATGAAAACAAGGCCTGAAGAGAAGAGATCCTCTCCATCGAGACGACGATTTCTGAGACAGTCTGCTGCGGGCGCTCTGGGCCTATCGGCTCTGAGCAAAGCCGGCGGCGCTATGGCCCAGACACTATCACCTGATACCATCCCCGCTCAGACAGGCGTGCCATCTGGAATAGTCCGGCTGAACTTCAACGAAAACCCTGCAGGACCATCTCCAAAGGCGTTGGAGGCCATACGGTCTCATTTACATGAGATGAACCTCTATGGCATTAACACCACGGCACTTCTGATGAAGTTAAATCAGATGGCGGGAATAGATTTCAGCGATCTCGATCTCAGCAGGCGTTCCGATCTGAATGAGATGTGGAGAAAAAATCGCGTATTTCTGAGTGATGGGTCTGGGAACCTGTTACGCGCTGCCGCATTCACGCTCCTTCGCCAGGGCGGTGAGGTCGTAGAAGCCGAACCTGCCTACGGGGACGTATCCGAGCATGCGGATTTTATGGACAGCGAACTAGGTATCAATGTGAAAACGGTGAGGGTACCGCTCACGCGAGACATGAGACACGATTTAGATGGCATGCGATCGGCTGTCCACAGCAGAACCCGACTCGTGGTCGTTACAAACCCCAATAACCCGACTGGAACCATCGTGACTCCGGCCAGCCTGGAGCGATTTATTTTGAGCATACCCGAGGAGGTTGTGGTGCTCGTGGATGAAGCCTACGTAGAGTATGTGCAGGCCCCCGGATTCAGGAGCATGGCACATCTGGCTATTTCGCGCCCTAACGTACTGGTAACCCGTACCTTCTCGAAGGTATATGGATTGCCCGGACTCCGTATGGGATATGCATTAGGCATGCCCGACACCTTCAAACATTTCTGGATGCACACGAGCTTTCCATCACCTATCGCAATCCATGCAGCAGGCGCCGCAGTCGATGATGCACCGCATGTGGCCAATTCGAAGCAGACCACGTGGCGCGGAAGAGATTTCCTCTACAGTCGACTGGATGAAATGGGGCTAACCTATGTCCAAACAGAGTCGAATTTCCTGATTGTAGATGTAGGTGATAGCGATAGAATAACCAGGGAATTGGCACGTTCAGGTGTCTTTGTCCGAAACGCCGAACGCCTTTGGAAACTGAACGGCCACATAAGAGTTTCCGTAGGCACAGATAGTGATAACGATGCCTTCGTCAACGCACTCCGAAGGATTATCACATAGTTTACGAATCTCTCACCCTGGCATGCATCCCGATCAGAGTAGTAATGCCCGATAGTGGCTTAGCAGATCAAGTCAGAACAAACATCAATAAGATGAAAAGAGAGATTTCGATGAAATGCGCTTCGAGAATGATGCTTCTTACGGTGTTGGGAGTCATTTGCATTTCTAAGCCGACAGGCGCACAGGAATCCCACGCCAATTCTGACAAAGTGATCCATGCCGTACGTGCTCAAGAAGTAATCTCAGTAGATGGAGTACTGGACGATGCGGCTTGGGCGTACGCCAGTCCGGTGGGCGACTTCCGACAGAGCGAGCCGGAACAGGATGTCGCTCCTTCCGAATCGACACTGGTACAGATCGTCTACGATGACACGGCTATCTACTTTGGTTTCACCCTCTTCGACTCTGAACCTGAGAAAATTGAGAAACGTCTGGCAAGGCGTGATCGAGCTTGGGAAGGTGACAGGGTCTACGTTGGCCTCGACCCGTATCTCGACCATAGGACTGGATTTTACTTTTTGGTTAATGCCGCTGGCGTAGAGGGCGATGGATTGATCTACAACGACGGCAGAGAAGATGGTGACTGGGACGGGGTTTGGGACTCCCAAGTAAAAGTCACGGACTTCGGCTGGGTGGCTGAGATCAAGATCCCCTATCATACCATTCGATTTGCTGAGAAAGACATCCACGTATGGGGTGTAAACTTCACACGGGACATATTCCGTCTCAAAGAACGCAGCATGTGGGCTCCTGTATGGCGAGGAGAGAATGGATGGGTGTCACGATTCGGTCATATAGAGGGCATAGAGAAGATCAATCCCCCAATGCGCCTGCAGGCAGTTCCGTATATCCTCTCGTCCGGGCAATTGGCTCCTGTCGCCCCGAGCACGCCCAAAGGCAACGCCGTGGTCCAAAGAATTGGTGGCGACTTCAAATACGGCCTGACAAGCAATATGACACTTGATGCCACCCTGAACCCGGACTTTGGTCAGGTGGAGGCGGACGAAGCAGTGCTGAATCTCTCCACCTTCGAGGCATTTTTTCCGGAAAAACGTCCGTTCTTTATTGAGGGATCTCAAATATTCGACACCCCCATGGGCCTGTTTTATTCACGGCGCATCGGTAGAGCTCCATCCGGAGAAGAAGATCTACGCGGTGGCCTGCTATTGGATAAACCCAGGGCGACCAGCATCCAGACGGCCGGTAAGATGTCCGGCCGTACGACGAGTGGGTTGACCATCGGCGCGATCTCTGCATTGACAGCTCAGGAACGCGCCATCGTCGCAGACTCACTAGGTACCAGGTATTCAGACATTATTGAGCCGCAGGCCACGTACAACGTATTGCGATTGAAACAGGACATTCTGAAGAACTCCTTCATTGGGCTTATGGCGACCAACGCCGCGAGACAGGGAGAGAGCCCTGCCACTACCGGCGGTGTGGACTGGCGATTGAATTTCAGAGACAACATGTACAACTTTCGAGGTCAGGTGGCCGTCAGCCGGACGGGGCAAGGTCGGACTTCACGAGAGACTGGTGTGGGAACAGAACTCAGCTTTTCCAAGGGTGGCGGCGATCACTTTGGCTTCGGACTGAACTATGAAGGGCTAAGCCCGGATTTCAATATAAACGATCTGGGATTCCTGAGGCGGTCTGACATACATACCGGTCAAGCCTGGTTCAATATTCGAGGAAATAACCCATGGAGATTTACACGAAGGCGGTTTATCAATTTCAACAGTAGAGGTTCGTGGAACTTCAAAGGTACCACGCTGAACGAACATATTAACATGAATACCAATATTCAGTTCACCAATTGGTGGTGGTTCGGTGGTGGACACGGAAGGACGGCATCGGTCCAGGACGATCTTGAAACGCGTGACAACGGACTCGTGCAGATTCCCAACGAACATTTCACCTGGTTCTGGATCGAATCTGACTTCCGCCAAAAACTGGCAGGTGGAGTAAACTTTGAGTTCGGAAAACAGAGAGATGGTACATTCAGGTCCTTTAGCATTTTCAGTCGAATGCAGGTGCTACGCAATCTCCAAATCCAATTCGGGCCGAGATTCAATCAGAGAAGAGGCGTCAGTCGGTGGGTTGAAAATGTCGACAATCCTTCCGCAGTGGGATCCCAAATCTCGGTCTTCGGGGAGCAGGACACGGACAACTTCAGTGTCGTAACACGCGCCAATATCACATTCACCAAAGACTTAAGTCTGCAGTTTTACAACCAATTGTTCTTCGCTGCCGGTAAGTATCGCAACTTCAAATCGTTGCAGACACCAACAACATTCGGCCCCCTGGCCTCGGGGATCTATACGGGCAACCCCGACTTCAATAATAGATCCATGAATGTGAACGCGGTTCTCAGGTGGGAGTATCGGCCCGGCAGCACGCTCTTCCTTGTGTGGACGCAGGCCAGGAGTGGCTCAGGTACACCGGGAGACGCAGCCTTTTTGCGAAATCTTGGGGGCATCTTCGATGCAAGTTCCGAGAACATCCTGCTCATGAAATTCAACTACTGGTGGAACATTTAGACTGCTGGCGGTGTCTGGTAATCTCAAGCGGGGAGAGTCAATCTCCCCGCTTTTTTCTTGCAGTCCGAAAAAAGTTGCGGCTTGCCGCTCTTCTTATTGAATGTTATTTCAAAACCTCTGTATGTTAGTGGAATAGATTCATGTTAATCCGAATTTATGTTTGCCGTTCCCATACGTACCACCTTTCTCCCTAAGAAATGGAATAGGTCTTAGAAAATGAGATTTGCCGGAGCGATTGCGTCCGTTCTTATGGTTCTCTGCGTTTTCATTCCACGATCATCCCAAGCCAATCAAGAAGTCACTGCCCCAGACAAAACCATCCACGCCGTACGATCCCAGGATGACATATCGATTGACGGACGACTGGATGAATCATCCTGGGCCTACGCCTCCCCCATTAGCGATTTCACACAGCGCGAGCCGCTGCAGGATGACCCACCCACCGAGAAAACTGAGGTACGGCTTGTTTATGACGATGAGGCCATCTATTTCGGCATAATGATGTTTGATTCCGAACCACAGAAGATTGTAAAGCGACTGGCGAGGAGGGATCGACCATGGGATGCAGATTACGTGTCTGTCAGCATCGATCCCTATCACGACCACAGATCCGGGTTTTATTTCACGGTCAACGCGGCAGGAATCGAAGGTGATGGGCTCATGTATAACGATACCCGTCGCGATTCAGACTGGGACGGCGTATGGGATTCTTCTGTGACGATTACGGACAAGGGTTGGTCTGCCGAGATTAAGATACCGTACCATACAATCCGATTTACGGAGCAGGACGAGTATATCTGGGGACTCAATGTCCAAAGGACCATCTTCAGAAAGAATGAACGCGATTACTGGGCCATGGTCCGCAGAGGTGAAAACGGTTGGGTATCACGCTTTGGGCATATCGAAGGTATTGAGAAGATATCTCCGCCCATGCGCCTGCAGGCCATTCCTTATCTGCTGTCGTCGGGCCAGATCGCACCTGTCGGTCCACGAACTCCAGAAGGGAATGACTTCCGCCGAAGGATAGGCGCCAATCTAAAATACGGGCTCACCAGCAATTTGACGCTAGACGGCACGGCTAATCCTGATTTTGGGCAGGTTGAAGCCGACGAGGCCGTCCTCAACCTATCAACATTCGAGGCCTTCTTCCCTGAAAAGCGCCCGTTCTTCATCGAAGGATCTCAGATATTCGACACACCAATGGGGTTATTCTACTCGCGCCGGATCGGACGCAGGCCAGCCGGTGATTTCGACACAAGAGACGGGCAAGCGGTACTGCTCGAACGTCCGCTGGCAACAAGTATTCTCTCAGCAGCCAAGATGACAGGACGCACACAGG
>JABIQT010001074.1 GCA_018667995.1 Candidatus Latescibacterota bacterium | reverse complement strand
CCCAGCGGGCTTCAGTACAAGATCATGACTGCGGGGACGGGTGCAAAGCCGACGGCGGGCAGCACCATAACAGTCCATTATCACGGCACTCATCTTAGCGGGGAGGTCTTCGACAGCTCTCGTGAAGGTGATCCCATCACGTTCCCACTTAATGGACTCATTCCAGGCTGGCAGGAGGCCTTGCCGCTGATGCCTATGGGGTCCAAGTGGGAATTGTTCATACCTTCCGATCTGGCGTACGGTCCAGGTGGCTTCGGAGGCAATATATTGCCTAACGAAACACTGATCTTTGAGATCGAGCTGCTATCAATAAAGTAGCGTACTAGGAAGCGTCCAGCACTGTCCCATCTCGAACCAGACCCTCTATGTGTTCGAATTCTATGTCACGGTTCCACGAAGGTGACACTGGATCTTCCCAGATCAGTTCCAATCCCTCCACCTGTAAATTGCGGGCATGTCGAAAGCTAAGGGCATACCCGCCAATCTCATAGGGCGCTTTCGGATCCGTGGCTAGTGTCAGCTTAACATTCTTCATAGTGATACCCGTTAGAGGATTGTCCGGATGGCCTGTAATCAGACTTGGGCCCGTTCCTCTGGCTACCACATTCTCAATGAGCACATTTCGGATCGATCCTGGTGGAGGCTCATTGTCAGAGGCCAGGTCAGGGTGAATCTGACTTCGTTGGATTACATTGAAATGAAACGGGTCTCCGTTCCCCCACCAGAACCAGTCGTATCGACGGCATTCTACGACGAGATTCGAGATCACCACGTCGCTTACGTATCCACCATCGAATACCATGAAGGCGATGCCTCGGTTAGAATCCGTGATAACACAATTATCAATCGTCACATTTCTGATACAGTTCTTATTGCCATCGCAGAATTTCAAGGCGCTGGACGCCGAACTCAACCGGCAATTTGTTACTGTGATGTTTTCACATGGCAAGGCGGGACCATGAAAGTCGAAAGAGTAGAATACGATTGCGTCATCGCCTGTGTCGATCGTGCAGTTTGAAATTCGAACGTCTTTGCAGCCATCGGGATCGATGCCGTCTGCCCAGACACCCGATTTCCTGCTCGTGCTGATGTAGAGATTATCGATTACGACTCTTTCGCAGCCGTAGAGGTGCATGGTCCAGAACGGGGAATCCAGAAAGGAAAGGTCACGGACTATAACGTCCCGGCAGCGTATCAACAGCATCAATTTTCCCACGCTACCTTCTGCTGGAAAGGCCCTCATCAACGGCTTGCCGGCCTGTTCCATTAGGCGCTGGTTCGGTAGAATATACCAATCCTCCATATCGTTGAGACGCCAAACGTATGCACTCTCGCCATCAAGTTTGCCTCGTCCTTCTATAGTTAAGCACTCAAGATCTTCGCCGTAGAGCAATGATTCCTTGTCATAGGAGGCTGGATTCTTAGAGGAGAATAGCGTTGCGCCCGCCTCCAGATGAAGCCGCAGATTGCTGGAAAGATGTATGGTGCCACTGGTGTAATTCCCAGGAGGGAAATACACCATTCCTCCTCCAGCGGCCCGGCAAGCATCAACGGCCGCTTGTATGGCGCCCTGCGCATCCTCTTCCTTTCTTCCGCTCGCACCATAGGCTGTTACGTCAAAGATGCGCATGTCAGTTCCCATATTGAAATGCCTGTCCGGCGACTACGATCCAGGTGATAAGGACGGCATTTACCAACGCACCGGGGTAGATGCTGCCCGTGTTGCGAAAGAGGACCGTAGAAATGACGGCGGCAATCGACAGGAGAGGAATGATCTGGAACGCTACGATCGTCAACAAGGGCTCACCCAGAGGCATGGTGCCCCCGGAGAGAAGTGGCAAGTATTGATAGAGAAGCAGGAGTACGAAACCGGCCACCAGCAGCAGTATGTTGGCCGTCACTCCCGTACGCAGCTGTCCATGCAGTGCGACACTCAACACCGCGAAAAACACGGCGAATGGGGGAAAATAGGTAACAAAAGCCCCAAAATGGCGTGGTGTCATGAGTTTGATGGCTAAGACCCAGATTCTAAAGTCGGTCTTGAATGCCCAGTCCGATATTGCGAGCAGAAGGTACACGGAACCAACCAGGCAAAGCGCCAGACCCAAAGATCGGAAGATGTGAGTTATATTCCCTCCGAGGCCGTAATGATAGGGCCGAGCGGCCCTCTTTTTATTGGACGAGTAATGCCAGATTATGATCAGGAGCGCCGTAAGCAGGCCATTCCCGAATGCCCATGTCATGATGCCGGTTGTGATGCTCTGGGGCCACATCGCGGTTACCGGAAACAAGGCATTTCCCAGATGATTGGCCCAGTAGTAGGTAGCCACAGGCACGGATGCGGTCAGCAGGGCGGCTGTCCACCAGAGCAAGCCTTGTGCTGACCGAGGTTCTGGTTCTGGACCGACCAACTCTCCAAATGCTTCGGTTCCGAGTAGTAGTTGGGACATGGGAAATAGAAACCACACGGCCCCAATCAGGGCCAACAGCGTGCCAAATTCCTTCCAATACCAAATCTGATTATCCGTGGAAAGATCATTGCCCCCAGAGAGCGTGCTCTGCATCCATGCTACTGTGCGTCCAATGGCCTCTGT
>JABIQT010000961.1 GCA_018667995.1 Candidatus Latescibacterota bacterium | reverse complement strand
GAACAACCTCAGTGATTTCCAGAACCAATGACTCCTGGCTAACCACGAAAACCAAATCGGCCCTGTCTGCATCTGACAAGGCCGATGCCTCACGCATCAAAGTCGTAACAGAAAATGGCGTGGTTTACATGATGGGATTGCTGACTCGCGCCGAAGCCGATGCTGCAGTGGAGATTACCCGACAGATTCAGGGCGTCCAGAAAATCGTCAAGGTATTCGAGTACATCAACTAGCACCACAGCGCTGATTTCTCGGGCAGGAATCAACTAGCTTACCTGTAAAAGGAAACCCCATGACCGAGCTACTCCACATCAACGCCTCTCCCCGGGGTGATTCCTCGGCATCAAGCGCTGCCGCCAATGTTTTTCTGCAGGCGTTGCCAGACAATGTCACGGTTAACCGTATTGATCTGTTCGAAAGAGAACTGCCCCAGGTTACGCTGGAAATCACGTCCGCCAAGATGAAGTACGTGATGGGCGCGGAGATGACCGATGAAGAATCGAGACAGTGGACAGGTATTCTGGACCTGGCAAACGAATTTAAGGCCGCTGATCACTACCTGCTGGCGATACCCATGTGGAATTTCAGCGTGCCGTATATCCTCAAGCAGTACATCGATTTGATTACACACCCTGGACTAACCTTTGCCCGGGATGAAAATGGTGTCCAAGGGCTGGCCTCAGGCAGTGCAACCATTATCTACTCCCGAGGCGGCGACTATTCCCCTAAAGACGGCAAACCTGACCCTTTCGACTTTCAGTCACCTTATATGAGCGCCTGGCTTGGCCTCGTCGGTTTAGACCCTGTCAATGAGGTTTTGGTGCAGAATACGCTGGCCGGCCCTGACGGCATTAATAACGCAGTCTCAGCCGCAACTAATCAGCTCAGGTCTATCGCTGGCGCCGTCACTTAACGACTTTAAGACTGGGCGGCCCTTTCGGCTTGGCTGGTGGGAAATCCGAAGGTGGCTTCGGCTCCGGTTCTGATTCTGATTCTTCCCGTGGAAACCACATGCCTTCACCATTCTCCTTGGCGATGACACCCATGACTGCACCAATAGGCGCATAAACTTCATGGGCAACTCCGGCAAAGCGACCACTGAACATGACGTACTCGTCAGAGACTGAAAGATCACGAATCGCCTTGGGGCTAATGTTAAGAACAATCTGCCCGTCCTTAACATGGTCCTTTGGCACCGATACACCCTCCATGGTCGCATCGACGATCATGTAGGGCGTGCAATCATTGTCCAGAATCCAATCGTTGATCGCACGAATCAGATAGGGAACTGAGGAATTCAAACCTAAGGAAGCCCCTTAATCGCGCATATCCAGCTCAGCCTCACTGAGTGACGCCTGAAAGGAATCTCTCTGGAAGATGCGATCCATGTAATCGGTGATCGGTTTACCGTGCTTCGGCGGAAGGTCGATCCCCAGATCCGGCAAACGCCAGAGGATGGGGGCAACGCAACAATCCACAAGCGTAAACTCTTCGCTCATGAAAAAGGGTTTATCCGCAAAGACTGGCGCAATTGCCATTAAGCTTTCTTTGAGTTCCTTACGCGCTCTGTCGATAACAGTGTCCTTCGATCGTCCGGCGACAATCGTATCGACATATCCACACCAGTCTTTTTGAATCCTGTATACGAACAGGCGACTCTGCGCCCGGGCGACCGGGTAAACGGGAAGCAACGGTGGATGAGGGAAACGCTCATCAAGGTACTCCATAATCACGGTCGACTCATACAATACGAGATCACGGTCCACCAATGTTGGCAGACTGTTGTACGGGTTTAACCCGGCCAGATCCTCCGGTGGATTACCCGGTTCAACGTCCACTATTTCAACGGCAACACCTTTTTCTGCCAGCACCAAACGTACGCGCTGACTATAGTGATCGTTTCCGTCAGAATAAAAAATCATTGATGAATGTTTGGCTACAACACCCATTCTTCACCTCTCGAAAAATTAAAAAATTACGCGCTACCCCCAGAAGGAGCGGCTCTTAATGGAATTCCTTGGAGTATTCCCGACCCAACAAATGTGTGAATACGTAGAAAAAGGCAAGGAACAGCAATACATAGATACCAATTCGCTCACGATCCTGCCTGCTTGGATCGCCGGTGTAGTATAAAAAATTAGCGAGATCATAAATGACCTGATCGTACTCTTCCAATGAAAGTTGACCTGTCCCTTCCACCAGCCCGAGCGGACTATAACCCCTTTCGATCAATTCCTCGCCACATTTCTCCTCTGAGACAGATTCACCGGTCAGCGGGTCTCGGACTTCACCACCATTTGCGGCCAACTTCGGGATG
>JABIQT010000346.1 GCA_018667995.1 Candidatus Latescibacterota bacterium | reverse complement strand
TATGGCCATCGGTGCCATTCCACTGGATGAATATATCGTTATTCTCCAGGTCGTTCTTACCAGCAAGAACCGGCATTCTGCTCATTCCCTGCATGGTGCCGGGTACCTCTTGCCCCATGATATCCATGATGGTTGGTACGAGATCAATATGGCTGAAGTTTCCGCTAATACGATGCTGCTCTCTCCCCAGCATTGGAGCTCGGATGAGCATGGGCACGCGCACGGACTCTTCATACATTACCGTTTTTCCGAGCAGACCATGATCGCCAGTCATCTCGCCATGGTCACTGGTAAATACAACAATAGTATCGTCCGCCTGGCCGCTATCTTCGAGAGCCTGGAGAATCTTCATAATCGAGCGATCCACCAAGGTGACATTTGCCCAGTAGCGAGCAAGAACACTACGCCATCCGGATTCGGTACGCAGGTCGAATCCGTACTCCTCGGAAGCCATGTAGTACGCGGCCATCAGGCGGGTGAAGAGCGGCGCGTTCTCGGGAGGCGGCTTCATGAAGGACGGGCCAGTAGGCAGTGACTCGGGGTTGTACATGGCGCTGAGAGGGCACCGGTGTGGAGGGTGGGGTTCCAGGTAACTTACGCAAAGCGCGAAGGGATCGGCCTGCATTTCTCCGATGAACCGTGCTGCCTGGTCGCCTAAGAATGCAGCCTTCGTATAGGGTTCATCGAGACCCGCTGCCATGTGTCGTGAGAATACCTTCTCGCCGCGATTAACGGTGTCAGGCTCGAATCCATGTTCTAAGAGAAAGTCGTGGTACGGAGTCAATGTAGAGAGCCGCTGTTCCGAAGAGAATGAATGGCGGTAGGTATCCTCGGTGCCCACCCATTTCTCAAAACCGTGCTGTGGAAAGATCTCGTCACCGAGGTGCCACTTGCCCATGTAGGCGGTCTGGTAGCTTTCTGGCAGGTATTCTGCGAACGTCGGGACATCCGTGGGGAGTGGTACGTTGCACGATGGCACGCCCGCTGTGTGCGGCCATAGTCCGGTCATCATTGTGGCGCGAGAAGGACTGCAGACGGGCTGGCTGACGTATGCATGCTCAAATACGAAACTCTCGTCTGCCAGTTTGTTAAGGGCGGGAGTCTCGATCTGGTCATTGCCGTAACACCGCATGGTGTCGATTCGCTGTTGGTCGGTAAATATGTAGAGTAGATTCGGCTCGGGCATGGTGTCGCCCCCAAATAAGAGTAAGAATAGAAACAGGAAAGGTGGAACCGGGAAAACGATTCCAGAATCAGGTTGAACGAAACAGTTCTATTATAGGTCCTGATGGATCATCTATCAACACCAAAGGGACAATCTGGCGATCATATCGAAACTGTTCCATAGGTCATCGACTCTCAATGCAGAATGGCGGCCCACGCGTGTTTGGAGTCCCAGTTGGAGAGCGGGGTTCAGTACGCCGCGATGTTTGCGAAAGTCCTTGTCAGAGGACAGTTTGGCCCCTTCTTTGACGTGAATCCAAAATGAAATGGGATCGATGACGCGCCGGAACCGACCTGTGAATTTGACCTGGTGCGGCTCATGGTTCCTCCATATGAACCTGAAATAGGTAAACCTATGACGGAAAACGAGAAGTATCTTTTCGATCTGACAGGATATCTCCTCCTGAAGAACGTACTGTCTCCAGAGGAAGTCGGGCTTGCAAATGAGGCAATTGATCAGCATGCCGAGGGCATTGTAGAGCGTGTAGGTGATCTGTCACTCTCCGGAGGCTCAGCTGCTCTTCAGGGCACCACAGGCCGGGGAGACTTGGGTGGAATGCTTGGCTGGGAAAGGCCCTGGCGCGACCCTTTCAGGGAGATGCTGGCCCATCCGAAAATCGTACCCTATCTACACCAGATCATCGGCAAGGGGTTTCGCCTCGACCATAACATGTCCCTGATTACAATGCGTAAAGGTGCAGAGGGGCATACGCTACATGGTTCTTCCGGTCCGGAGTTCGATCCCCACCAGTACTATGTATTTCGCGATGGTAGCATGCACTCTGGACTGACGGTGGTGTCCTGGCAGTTGGCAGACGTGGGGCTGGAGCACGGCGGCTTCTGCGTGATACCAGGTAGCCATAAGGGCAACTTTCGGTGTCCCTCCGCCATGAAACAATACGAAATCAACCAGGAGTTTGTGAAGCAAGTGACGTGCGAGGCAGGCGATGTCGTGATTTTCACCGAAGCCGTAACACACGGAACACTGCCCTGGAACGCTGATCATGAAAGGCGCTCCCTGCTCGTTCGGTATTCACCTGGCAATCTGGCCTATGCCTCGGGTTATGATTGGCCAGATGCCATGCGGGAAGGTCTTACGGAGGCGCAGAGGGCGGTACTTGAGCCTCCCTATCATCTCCGGCTCAATAGGCCGGTAGTAGAAACCTCAGAATAGACAGCGTCAAGGCCCCATCCTAGTGGAGAATCACTCATGTCCTTGAAGGAAAGAATTCACAACCGGGAAAAGGTGTATGGCGTCATTGTGCCGATTGACATTGAACCGCAGGCACTGGAAAATGTGTTAGGGAGTATGTCCTACGATTTCGTCTATACGGATAGTCAACACTATATGTTCAGTGAATAGCAGTTGGTTGAATTCTGCGATATGGTCGATGGATTCGGTATGCCGGCTCACCTGCGGATCAAGCATACGAGATACACCTATCTTGTTGGCAATCTGCTCGACCTGGGACCCTCGGGTGTAGAGGTACCGCAGGTGGAAGAAGCCCAGACTGTAGAGGAGGGCGTTGCCTACTTCTATTATCCTCAGAAGGGCATACGCAGCTGGGGCGGTGGGGCACGACGAGAAGTAGGGGCCCACGGAGATCGTCTGGAATACGCTACCTGGTGGAACGATTACGGATTACTGTGGATGCAGTTGGAGTCGATTCCAGCTGTGACCAATGTGGCACACCTGGTCAGACCCGGCGTGGACTGCGTATCCTTCGGCCCCATGGATCTGTCGTTCAGTATCGAGGCTCATCCGCATCATCCGTTCCAGTCAGTCGATGACTGTGTGCAGCATGTATGTGATCAGTTGAAGGACTCGGACGTTCGAGTCTGTTTCAGGAATTATATCCCTGAGGATCGGGACAAATACGGGTCTATGGGCGTGACAGTATTCTTGGAGAGTCCGGTGGTTTGAGACGAATAGGGTTGAGGCGTTCTTGCCGAGCTCTCACGGTCTCACATGGAACCGGCTGTCGAATGCCTCCCAGATCTCTTCAGAGACTTCTCTTGTGGCAGCTTGGTATATCTCGTCCACTTCCCGCCGGTTGCAGGGGCCGGTCATCACGATTCCTTCGATCTTCGCTGCGAGACAGTATTGGGCGGCCAGGTCACGGATTCTTGTATTGTGATCTATACACCACTCCCACATGGCATGGGCGAGCGGATCGCGACTAGGATCGGGTTCCGTACCGCTCAGCCTACCCATTCCTAGAATACTGGCCAGTATAATACCGACGCCCCGTTCTTCTGCGAGAGGCATCGTAGACTGTGCCGCGGATTGATCGAGCAAGGTGTAATCCAGGAACGTCAACACGATCTCTATGTGTCCTGTCTCGATAGCCTGCCGATGAAATTCGTGCGGTCGGCATCCGATACCAATGTGACCTATCCTACCTTCCTCTTTCATCTTCAGTAACTCGTCGAGAGCATGACCGGCCGATAGCGGTACTGCGATGTCCGAAGGGTCGTGAATCAGAACAGAATCCAGGTAGTCGGTCTTCAACAGTCTGAGGCTGTTCTCCACACTCCAACGGGTTCCAACCGCGCTGTAGTCCTGCGCCCGTTCCGGATGTGTACCCGTCTTAGTCTGAAGGTAAATACGATCTCGCCAACCACCACTCAGAGCCAACCCTACCCGGCGTTCACTGTCGCCATAACCGGGTGATGTGTCCACGTAGTTCATGCCGAGTTCGATAGCGTGGTGGATCCCCTCGATGGCATCAGCATCAGAACTCTTTGAGCTGCCAAACCACGCGCACCCAAGCCCGAGGGCTTTGGGCGTCATTCCAGTAGTACCTATCTTCCGTGTCTGAAGCTCTGCCATGAGTTCTCCGGAGCAACTGCCCGTGGTCCGGGCATTCGGTTCTGCGGCCGATCTGTTGAAATTCAATGTCCCGTATTTGGGCACCGGGCGACAATAATCCTGTTACATATTGCAGGTTCCACCGTCGGGCTGTATTTTCGCCGTCTATCTGATTTCTCTATTGGCAACGATTGCGGTCAATGATCAAGCAAATGTTTAGGAGTAAACATGCCCAACCTTCTCTCACAGCTTCTTGATTCCCATGACCGACTTTATGGGCTTGTCTGTCGCGATCTCACGGATGTCGATGTGGAACTCATGGCGAATCTGGGATATCATTTTGCATGGATCGATCTTGAACATGCTACTATGGCGCCGGAGAAGGTAGTACGCCTCAGCCGGTCCCTGGCGAATCAGGGAATCGTGCCCCTTGTCCGAATTCCAGAATTATCTCGAGCCCTGGTTCAGGTGTTGCTGGACGATGGCGTTCATATTCTGACGCTGCCAGATGTGAGATCCGCCCAACAGGTTGCTGAATTTGTAGCCCTGGGTATGTATCCGCCGCTGGGCCGTCGCGGCGTGTCGAGTACTACCGTACGGACCGGATATACGCTCGGCGACGATACGGCGGCCACACTGGCGTCCATGAACGCCTCTACCAATCTGATGGCAATGATTGAAAGCGATGAGGGGTACGAGGCGTTGGACCAAATACTCATGGTCGAGGGCTGCCAGATGATGACCTTCGGCTATCAGGATTGGTGTGCCGATTCGGGACTATTCGGCGAGCCGGCACGCGTACATATCCGTCCCAAAGCAGATCAATTGGTAAGTCGATCCGCCAAGGCCGGTAAAACGGTAACCACGGTGGTGTCGACGCCGGAAGAAGCCGATCACTATGCCGGTCTGGGCGCACGGATGTTCCTCGTGGGCGTGGATATCTCCATGAAGCGTCAAGCATTGGCAGATCGGATCGGTCAGTTCCCTGGATAGTCACCTCGTGGGAGCGAGGCATTGCACGCCGGTTTGCCGTGAGCGGCCCTCATTCTGGGTGCATACTGCATTGGCTGCAGGGCGGCAGTCGCCTATACACCTGCTCAGACCATCGAATTCGGTCTAATCTGGATGTCACGTTGACGATCGCGGGCACAAGGTTAGGCGCCAAGGGTTTCATGCGGGATGCCCAGATCACAAGGTACCCTATACCTTGCCCGGGTATTCTTGGCCTATCACCTGAAGGAACGGGTTCTTAGCCTCCGGGTCATTCAGCCACTTCGATTTGGCATCAGCATAGTGGAGCACATAGGAGCGGCGATGGCTGCTTGAAGTGTTATGCCCAGATCTGTGCAGTACATGGCCCCCGAAGAAGACGGCGCTGCCTGTCTTGATTGAGACCATTTTCTCATCGCGTTCTCGGGCTTGATGTACCTCGACGAACGTACGTCGTTGCGCGGGCTCAAGAGGCACTTCGTGTGGGTGAACAGGGTCGTTCTGGCTGCCCGGTACCACAAATAGACATCCATTCTCCAAGGTGGCATCGTCACAGGCTATCCACACGGCCATCAAGCTATCCGGATCGGTTTTGAGGTACCAGGCATCCTGGTGGTACGGCTGCCCGACACCCAATTCTGGCGGTTTGTCCAGATACATGCTCTGCACACATTTGACGTCTGGGCCGATCAAACTCGCCAGTATGGTTTTCAGCTTCGGGTGTACGGCAAATTTCTGAAAAACAGCATCTGTCATGTGCATCTGATGACCAATCTTGAACAGATACTCCGCATCTCCGCCTTCGGTCAGACCTTTTTCTAGGGCATCGGGCTCCATCACCACGGTATTCCCGCCCGAAAGAGCAATGTCTCCGCGTACCACATCCGAGGCATACTGCCTCAGTTCAGCACACTCCGCCACTGAGAACACATCCTCTATAACAACATACCCATCTTTGCGGTATTGAGATATCTCTTCAGCCGTGATCATAATGTACCCATCCTAGGATGAAGTCTCCATGGCTGCGCTATATTGACCGGTCCTTGCGGCACTGTTGCATTTGGCACGGTGGTGGAACGCCTTCTGAGCCGCGGCGACGTTTTCTGATTTTCCTGCCCACAACCGCAGCGGCTTG
>JABIQT010000959.1 GCA_018667995.1 Candidatus Latescibacterota bacterium | reverse complement strand
GTCGACAGGACATTTAATCCTGACAAATACAATGAGTTCGCACGGAACAATCGCACAGAGAAACGTCCGACCCAGATTGATTGGGGTATGGGTGGACCTCTGGGCAACAAGTTGAACTGGTTCGCATCCGGCCGTTTCGCCGAAAGCTGGGGAAGAACGCCGAATCAGTATACGCGAACCATGAATATCTTCGCCAAGATGAGCTACCGGCCAAGCAATTCAATCAAGGTAACAGGTTCTGCTTTGATTGAGGACGGCGGTTTCTTCTCGGGCAAAGGCAATCGCAATGCTTCCAACTATCTCTGGAAGTACATTCCTGAAGGTGAGAATCAGAACTACAACGGACGTCTCCATTTTAATGTGTCGTTGACTCAGACGCTCAGCAATAGGACGTTCCAGGAGTTCCGATTCAGCCACCTTCGTGAGTATGGTGAAGAGTACAATCCTCGCTACGGCAAGGATGGTATTCCTAACCATGCAAGCGCTGCGAACGTCACAGCTATCGGTTACAATCCGAACGAAGTATCCGGTATCGGCGGCGGCGCACCAGGTTACAGAGCGTACGGTGACGAAGCATATTTAACCGGTTCAGGTCAACCGGGTTACTTTACAAACATCCGTCCGTTCAAAACGGATCTGTCCTACAGCATTACCAGCCAGGTCAACTTGAATCATCAGATCAAGGCCGGTGTTGGTGTATCGCTGTATGACTTCCACGAACAACGCCGGACTTTGGCACAGGGTAACTCTCCTGCCATTTTCAACCAACAAATCAACACTTCAGGTACCACCAATTTCGCTTCGGCATCTGGCTGGGAGAACCATGTCTATCCGACAGAGTACTTCGCTTTTGCTCAGGACCGTATTGAATATGGTGGCTTGATCGTTAACGCCGGTCTCAGAATGGATATCTTTGATTCCAAGACCAATGCGATCAATCCGTTCCGCCCACGTGTTGGCCCGGGTGCCGGAGACGACAATCCCCAGTACCTGACCAAGGGTTCGTCAATCAAAACAGGATTGGCACCGCGCTTGGGTATCTCACATCCGATTACGGATCAAGCAGCCTTGCATTACTCCTATGGTGTATTCAATCAGCGTCCTACGCTGTCGAATCTCTATGATGGTCTCGTGCAGAGCTATCCCTTCGAGCGTAATCACGGAAATCCGGATCTTCCCTTCCAGAAAGCCACGAACTATGAAATGGGCGTTCAGGCAGAGGTCTATCCTGGTTACCATGTGGACGTGACAGGTTACTTCCGCGATGTAGATAATCTCCCATTGACCTGGGCGATCGCGCCGGAAGCTAACTTCATCGGTGGTTCGCAGCGTGAAGTGCAGATACTTCTGCCTACTTTCGCTCAGGACAGCCGTGGTTTCGAACTGTCTTTCCGTCGTGCAATGGCCAATCGATTCTCGCTTCGTGCCAATTACACGGTTGCCTTCACCACCGATCTGACCACGCCCGTCGGCGTTGTTCAGACCGTTATCAGTGACGCGCAATTGAGCCAGGGAACGCCGAAACCTGCGGTATACAGTCGACAGTTTTCGAACTTTGACCGTCGTCACCGTATTGTGACCAATCTGTTGATCGAACTGCCTGCTGGTGTTACAGCCAACTTCTTGACGAAGGCGCAGTCCGGTAATCAGTTCAGGTCGAAAAACGAAACAGCTGCTGATCCGCTGGGTCTCCTGGGTAACGCCCGTCGTTCCCCATGGACCACCACGACAGATGTGTATATCCAGAAGGCTGTAAATCTGGGTGGCTCGCGTCTCGGCGTGTTTGCGCAGGTCAATAACCTGTTTAACCGTACGAATCTATATACAATCGGTAGCTCACCTGCTGCCGAGCGTTGGATCCGTCGCGGTGATCCGGTGTTATTTACCGGTGGACCGCTACCAGGAATTGGCTCTCAGGTCAATACGCCGAGAGACATCTGGGTCGGTTTCAATCTAGCATGGTAGTGATGCACACATATCGCAGCGGGCTATTGAATCACCCGCTGCGATATGACTTAAAGCGTGCTGCTTGTAGCAGGTACGCAGCAGTTTTTCTACAGTTACAAGGAGGATTGTCTTGATGAATTGGCGTCGATCAGTAGTAGTGGGCGCACTTGTATCCGCATTGGTAAGTACCGTTGGGGTGGCATCATACCTCACGGCGCAATCCCGAGATGCGGATAAGGAAGCCTATCTACGGTCGCAGAACTGGAGTGGAGGAGCCAAGCGGACATCAAGTTCGCAAACGATCCCCACACCAGAACTCGCACTTGGCGAGCGGCAACCCTCGTTTCTTGGCGGTCAGTTTTATATGGCCATCATGAACTCGGAGTTGTCCGATACCTACACCGAAAAAGGCTGGCGCGGTGCCGGGCGTTCCATGAGCCCAGGTATGGCAATGCCGTCCTTTACGGTGCCTGCTGGCGGATTTGATTCGCCGTTATGGGCGTCTGCATGCGGTATTACGGCTTATATGCCGGGCGCATCGGGCGTTGGTGGCTCCTTCGGTGAAGGTAGTCTGGTTGGTACAAACAACATCTACCGTAATCCCCCTCAGACCCGTATTGAAACACCTACGGGTTTCTGGTCGGATCAGGGTGGTGTTGGCAGCCCGGGCCTTGCAGGTGCTACGACGGGTCCAGGTGGCTACCGTGAACCATTCATAACGGAAACCGTGTATTACAATAACGTCGGTATCAACGTGAAGCGTCAGTCATATAGCTTCAGCTATGGCTACGGTCACACAAACGACTTTATCATTATGCGCCATGTTCTAACGGGCACGGGTATAGTCGATGCGAATATCGATGGAGTAAATGAACAGACGGGTGCTACGACCCGTAACTTCTTCCTTCTGTTCAACTACGATTTTGACATACCAACCACGCTGGATCCGAACTCAAACAACATCAATGAGAATGCCGGTGGTGACGATAAGACGCCGACCGGTTTCTTTGTAGATCTGATGCCACGCGCGGTGCCGACTGACCTGAGAGCTTCAGGCCGTCTAACAGCACCTTACGGGCCTAATGTCTACAGCGGTATCTCAATGATGTTCGACGAAGACGATCCGGGCATCAGTGGTATTGATGATTACATCTGGTCCCCAAGCCGTGCCAACTTCAATCCCCTGCATCTCGGCGAGGCATCATTGCTCGTGATTGATGGAGACGGAACCGGAAACGGCGCACTGGGTGACATGGCATCAGCGGCCTCCCGCACAATCTGGGGCGGCCCAACTGTCGGTCTCTTCCATTCTCACAGCTGGTGGGAAGCGGATTGGGTCGGCGTATTCAACTGGTATGCCATGTCAGGTTCCGCTTATTTGACTTCGTATCCGGGCGATCCGGCCGTCGGCACAGGTGCCGCACAGCCAGCCAACAACGCTCCGAATCCGGATTTCTTTACAGGCGGCACTACGCTTGATGCAAACACAGATATCAGTACATGGACTCCCAAGGCTGCCGTTGCTACATTGACGCCACTCTGGGGAGATCCCCGTAATCTTACTCAGGCCGGTAACGAAGCTGTTTCCGCTCTGGGCAAAGGTCCGGGCCATTACGATAACCTTTCATTGTTTGATCTGGAAGGTCCTACCGCTTCCATCGCTCCCAATCCATACAACGGTGGCGATCGGAAGGAGATTACTTCCACAACTGGTTGTGATCGTAACTCTCTATCCTGGGGCGCATTTGACCTTGCTCCCGGACAGAGCTTGACCATCTGGCAGGTTGATCTCGTTGGCGCAGGTAATGACGGTGCCTATGACGTGTATCTTCGTGCACAGGATGTCTGGATGCAGCGGAAGTACAACTCAGCGAACGATACGTTCTACTGGGATGGTTCCAACGACCGCGTTATCCCGACATATGCTGTTGCC
>JABIQT010000956.1 GCA_018667995.1 Candidatus Latescibacterota bacterium | reverse complement strand
TACATGGCAGGTGGTCAACAGGTTGGTGCACCCCTTATCAAGTCAGTTCTCTCACGCTTTGCCGGCCTGTCTCTCTACTGGTTCGCCCGAGTGGGGACGCATGACGCCACGAATAGTTTCAAGGCCTACGACCGCGACTTCCTCGCAGACGTCGGTGTGGACTCCAAACACGGCTTTGAGATGGGTCTCGAGCTTGTGGCGAAAGCTCGCCGAGCGAGGCTTCCGATCGCCGAAATTCCTACGATTTGGCTTGAGCGAACGGTTGGATCTTCTCAGTTCAAATTGAGAGAATGGATACCCCGCTATCTTCGATGGTACTTCTTGTCCTTTACTCGTTCAAGAACAAGTCTGAGTTCAGGCATAAATCAATGAAGCAGCAATGTGATCGAATCGTTTTGACCGGCGCATCGGGTTTTATTGGCGGGTATATTGTTGAGGAGGCGTTGAGGCAAGGATACCACGTTACTGGTGTTGACAACTTCAGTAAATACGGCCGTGTTCGGCACAGTTATGACGATCACCCGGCGTTTGACCTGATTGAGGGGGATGCTTGTGATCTGGAACTAATGGAATCACTGATTGGTGATGCCGATCATGTAATTGCTTGTGCTGCAATGATCGGCGGAATCACCTACTTTCATACGTATCCTTATGATCTACTCGCGACCAATGAACGCATTATTGCCAGCACATGTGATGCTGCGATAAAGGCGATGCCCCTGGGTCGGCTTAAAAAGGTAACCTATCTGTCATCCTCAATGGTCTTTGAGTCGACAGACCGGTGGCCCAGCAGCGAGGGTGACGAGTTGCAAGTTCCGCCACCGCGTTCATCATACGGATTCCAGAAATTAGCGGTCGAATACTTTGCCCGTGCCGCCTGGGAGCAGTACGGGGTTCCGTATACGATTCTAAGACCATTCAACTGCGTTGGGATCGGCGAGCGTCGCGCTCGTGGAGATGTAGACATTGCGTCTGGATCCGTGTCCCTAGCGATGAGCCATGTCGTTCCAGACCTCGTCCAGAAGGTGCTCAAAGGCCAAGATCCGTTGAGGATTCTAGGTAGCGGTGACCAGGTGCGTTGTTACACCTACGGTGGAGACTTGGCGTGTGGCATCGTGTCTTCTCTGGAACTTGACGAGGCGAAGAACGAGGACTTCAACCTTTCGACCTCAAGGTCGACCACTGTCTCTGCGTTGGCGGAGATCATTTGGACGAAGATCCACGGGAACGACAGGCCGTTGTCGCTTGTACACGACGACCCGTATCCACACGATGTCCAGCAACGCGTTCCAGATGTGAGCAAAGCAATGAACCTTCTTGGCTTCGTTGCTGATACGCCGATCGAAGAGGTACTCGACGAGCTCATCCCGTGGATCGAGATGGCAATTGAGGAGAACCTGATCTGAAATCCGCCCGAATCCTTGGTTGGTTAGTCGCACGGGACCAAAGAGCCTCAGTCGCGGTGGCGGTTTTCGGAACTGTCCTGCTTTGGGCTCGCGCTCCATTCGCTGCAATAAACTTCTACGCTGAGGACGGATCTCGTTTCTATCACGATGCTATTACGATTGACTTTGTTGATTCTCTCAGAAAACCTATAGCCGGATATTATCATCTTGTTCCCCGGGTGATCGGTTCTGTCACTGCATTAGGTCCAGTATCCACGGCAGCATTGGTCAACTACCTACTTGTGGTCATGGTCGTAGCCTGGATCAGTTCGACTATCTACGTGTCGTCCGTGACCACGCTCAAGCGTCCGTCTGCCCGACTAGTTCTAGCAATGGGAATCACGCTGTTGCCGATTGTTGGATTCGAATCAATCGCGAACTCGACGAATCTTCACTTCCTTCTGCTTTGCGGCTCATCAGTAGTGCTTCTCGGCCAACAATCGACACGTTGGCAAAGAATCAATGGCACCGTCTTGGTCGTTGCAACCGGGTTGAGTACTCCGCTATTGGTTTCACTGCTCCCACTAGTTGTAATGAGATCGTGGTACAACCATCGTGAATCCGACCGACCAGGTTCGCCCGTCATAGTTGGATGGATGCTCGGGGTAGCGGGTCAACTATTCTTTGTTTTCCTTGCTTCAGAGGCTTCACGAGAGTTAGGTGACAACCGGTCACTCCAGAAAACGGTCTTCCTCTTTCTCGACCGAGTCGTCGGTTATAACTATATTCCGTTCTGGCCGCGTATTTCCGGTGAGAGTTACTCCGGCTCGGTAAGCACGTTGTTGGTTGGTCGCGCGTTTGTCGGCCTCGTCGTTGTCGCCCTTATCGCATTCCTGCT
>JABIQT010000482.1 GCA_018667995.1 Candidatus Latescibacterota bacterium | reverse complement strand
CTCAGGATCCAGCGCGAGTGCACGTTCAAAACTACCGCGCGCCTCACCCAGCAACCGATCGCGTTCGGGCCGATTACCATCGCCGCGTTCCTGTCGCGCCCGTTCAAATACCGCCTGCCCTAATTCGTTGAGCAATCGATAATCCTGGCTGAAATCGAGCCCTCGGCCGCGTGTTTCGGTATCGTCAAGGGCCACTATGCTCTCGAAGTTGGCAATGGCTTCGTCAAGAAATCCGTTCTGCCGGTTGACCAATCCGGTGAACCAGGCCACGCTCCAGCTAGGCGCCGGTGGCCTGAATGTGCCGGCTCGCTGGAGGGCCTCAATGGCTCTATCCTGCACAGTCCCCTGCTGGACGTAGACACGTGCGAGATTCAACGGACCTTCGGAACGCCCCAGTTGTTCGACTCGCGCAAAGGCCATCTCTGCATTGCGAAGTTGGCCTTTGGTCTTGCCACCCTTCAACAACATGCCGATCCCGTAGTCATTCCATCGCTCCCATTCAGGAACGTCTTTCGCGGGATTTCCGACCAATCTACCCCGGTTGAGAGGAAATGTAATACGATCGGACGCCAATGTGATAATCGGCAAATCATTGACAAAATCGTCCCCGTAAACATACGACATCAGAGTCGTATCAAACTTGCGATACTGGAGACGAATTTCCACAGTCACATCTGAAGTGATCCCGGATGGAACGCTGAGGCGATAGTGGACCACGTCTGCAGCCCCCGGAGCGACCTGGTTATTGTACAAGGGGACGAAGATATCCTGAGCATTTCTTCGATCAATACGATTTCCATCCCGATCCAACATATAGGTGTTTACAAAATGAGACCACGGATCGACCGCATTCCTCTCTCCCAAACCACCGCTACGGCCAATAACGCGATTGCCGGACTTGACGAGTACGTCGAGCCACAGCTCGTTCGAATCGCCCGTACCCTCCGTGAGAAGATGCCCCATCTTCAACGTGCGAATAACCACATCCAGCAGATAAGTATTTCCCGGTCTAAGGCGCGGCACGTTGGGACGCAGAGGAGCGATCAGGCGATTGTTCAGACTGGAGCCGTCACGAAGGCCGAACAGGTCGAGTCGAACCACCCCGTCATTGAAATCTCGATGGGCATCATTGACCCATGGTGGAAGGCCCAAAAGGTGTGCGATACCTGTATTTGCACTCTGGAATAGGTGATCATGAATCTTGCTCTCGCCCGAAGCATCAAAATCCTGAGCTGAGAACTGCTCGGACTTCAGCAGCGGCATGTGACAACCGTTGCAGTTTGGCTCGGATTTCTCGGGATAGTAGAAGCTGCTCACGCCGTGACCGGAAACACCGCTGAGCAGGTAAGAATCGTAATGATTCTGCGCGCGCAGCCACTTGTATTTATTGAGTTCTTTCGGTAGATGTACCTTGTGGCATGTGCCACAGAATTCTGGACTCTTATGCAATGGCTTGAGGAATGTTTTCTTATGCAGATCTGGCTTCGCTTTCACCAGTTGATTGCTCACCCAGCGCAGCGTCTTGTTTTCGCTGGCAGCAAAGGGATATTGTATCGGCTCCTCTATGGTATAATCGGCATTTCCTCTCACGGAATTCACGTGCGTAATCGCATGGCAGACGGTACAGGTGACACCTGCCTTCCCCGCGGGATCGTTCTCATCGTCAAAATCCGGATCATCGAACTTCCCACTGAAGAAGACTACTGGATCGTGGCAACCGGCGCAGAACCGTGCTGCCTGCATGTCACCATCTCGCTCCTGTGCCACACGCCGGGTTTCTCTGACGGAAAACAGATAGGGTGGATTATTGAACGAACTGAAGCGATGAGCGCTACCGGCCCATCGAAAATGAGAATCCTCGTGGCATTCCTGGCAGTATGCATCATTCGCAAGGACCTTTTCGGGAATGAACCCACCAGAAGCGGTTCGGGCGAGGGATGGCCTGAAATACGACTCACCGGAATCCGGCCCCACAGTATTCCACTGACGTGGGTCCTGCATCTGCCATATGAGCATGACCACACCGAACGCGGCCGTGACCATCCCCCAGCGCAGCCCGATCTGCCAGTTGATACGATTTCCTGCGAGGCGATGCAGTACGAAGAGCCAGCAAGCAAGAAGAGGTGTTATTACGTGAACCCAGTAGGCGGTAGAGCGTGTGGTTGCATCGTTAATCTCAAATACACCTTCCAGCCGTGTCAGTATCACACCACTGCCCAGAAGAATGATGGCCACGGCAAAGAGACCATATCCTACCCGGACAGCCCGACGATTCGGACGCCGCCAGGACTTGAATGCGTGAAGCACACCGAACAGAAGAACGGGCACGACGATCAAAGCACCAAGTACCAGATGGGCTATGAACATGTCCATGTAGAATCTGTTCTGGTAAGTCTCGCCAGTAACGGCTTCGGATAGGGTAACGCCGGACAAATACAGGCTATTAGCCGTGAGGAGCGCGAATAGCACGAAGACTATGAAGAGGAGACGTTTGAGACGAGGACCTACGGCCGGAACATACCTGCGTCCCGACTTGCGCGGCGGTGCAGAAGATGAATCATGCGCAGGCGGCATGACCTGACACTCCTTACCTGAAGCCCCGTGACGGGCATTGGGCGCCAAACGTTGAGGGATCTGCTACGCCATGCATCGCCGGGAATATACCCGGCGATGCATGGTGGCAGTATACTATAGGCTTTCAGCGTTATCGGACAAATAGCTGGCGACACCATCTGCGTCAGCCTGCATTCCGGTTTCGCCCTTCTGCCATCCTGCGGGGCAGACCTCTCCATGGGCCTCGTGGTACTGGAGGGCATCCACCATTCGTAACATTTCATCTACATTTCGACCAAGTGGCAGGTTATTCACAACCTGGTGCTGTACTACACCTTCTTTGTCGATGAGGAAAGACCCGCGCATGGCGACACCCGCATCGGGGTGTTCCACACCGTATGCTTGAGTGATTTCATGTTTAATATCGGCAACTACGGGAAATTGCACCTCTCCAATCCCACCGGCTTTTACAGCGGTATTCCGCCAGGCCGCATGGGTGAAGTGTGAATCGATCGAGACACCCACCACCTCGACACCACGCTCTTTGAACTTCGCGATACGGTGATCATGTGCGATTATCTCGGTCGGGCAGACGAAGGTAAAATCGAGTGGCCAGAAGAAGAGTACCACATGTTTTCCGCGCAAACTGCTGAGCGAAAAATCCTCCTGGATTGATCCATTGGGTAGTACGGCAGGCGCCGTAAAGTCAGGGGCTTCTGTTGCGACCAGTACGCTCACGATTAACTGGCTCCTTTCAAGTTTTGTAGAAGGATGATACCTGTACGATGACTGCATTTAAGGACAGTTATTATACACCATAGCACAAGAAATCGCAAGGGGATAAAACCACACTAATTCTGTAAGAAAAGCAGTCTGACTGCTCGCCTAAGAGGGGTCCAGAAGTACACGATCCACGAACTTTCGTATTAGCAAATTCGATTCAGGTGTCTCGCGGACCGCGGCAAGCACCTCTTCCAGATGATCATCACTCGTAGTGTATTCACGCTTGTAAATCGTCAACCGTTCGATCAACGTATCACGGTTGACCTCTGGATGAAATTGGAAGGCCCAGAAGGGTCTATCCGGGATCCTGAACGCATGACAACAGTTGCTCGTATAAGCCAACCCGGTGCAACCATCGGGCGGATCGAGAACGCGCTCTCTGTGTACAGAAACTGCGAGAAAGGGATCGGGAGTATCGTGAAAGAGCGGATCCATACCGGCATCATCGCTGAGGGATATGGGAATTGAGCCACGTTCAAAATCATGTTCATCGCGAATCACCTGGCGTCCAAATGCCTGGGCAGCCAGCTGAAATCCGAAGCAAGATGCGAAGACAGGGACACTTGTCCGCGCGCAGAAGCGCATTAGATCCATGCCAGAATCGAGAAATGGATTCTCATTTGGCTCCAGAACACTGGCTTCACTAGCACCCCCCACAAGAACGGCGTCATATCCATTGAGTACATCCGACTTAAAACGCGGTGTATCAAATACATTGAGGATATCTATCTGAGAACGCTTCAAACCACTGAAGGACGCAAAGCTCTCGTGTTCCTCCCGGCGAACGCGGGAATGGCGGCGGATCTGGATCAGTAAGATCTTGAGTTCCGACTCCGGGCGACTCATGAAATTTGTGCGGTGTGAAGCCTGTGATAGAGTCCGGCGTCCATCAACAACTGGTCGTGGGTACCACTTTCGGCTATCTGTCCATCCTTGAGTACGACTATTCGATCTGCATAGCGAACCGTCGCTAGCCTATGGGCGATAATGAATGTCGTCCGACCGACAAGTAGGCGTCCCAGACTCTCCTGAATAAGGCGCTCGGATTCGGTATCGACAGACGAAGTCGCTTCGTCAAGGATAAGTATAGGGGGATCCTTCAGCAAGGCTCGCGCTATGGCTATACGCTGCTTCTCTCCGCCGGACAGGCGCATGCCGCGTTCTCCGACCACCGTGTCCAACCCCTGAGGTAAACCTTCGATGAGATCGAGGATATTTGCCGCTCTGGCGGCCTCGATGACTTCGGCAGTTTCAGCCTCGGGTCGCGCATAGGCGATATTGTCACGAATGGAGGCATTGAAGAGAAATGTCTCCTGGGCAACAATACCAATGCTTCGCCTGAGTGATTCTAGGCGTATGTCACGTAGGTCGCACCCGTCAATAAGTACACGACCTTGGGTGGGATCCATGGCTCGAACAATCAGACTGGTAAGGGTTGTCTTCCCTGCGCCGCTGTGCCCAACGATAGCCATCACCTCCCCAGGCTGTACCTCAAGATCAATTCCCGATATCACCTCATCGCCACTATGATAACTGAATCGCACCGATTCGAAGGCGACCTGGCCACGTGCCGGTTCGAGCACTCGAGCGCCGGGGGCGTCTTGTATCTCAGGGGTTTCGTCGAGATATTCAAATATGCGATCGGCGGCCGCGAGGGCCTTTTGGAGACGCTCGTTCTCATTGGTCACCTCGGTAATAGGCCAGTAAAGACGCCAGAGATAGGTCATGAAGGCTACGAGGCTGCCTACCGACAATGTCCCCTCCATTACCAGAAAACCACCGTACCAGGCAACGGTTACGACACCGATTCCCGTCATATTCTGCATCAACGGACCGTATCGTGACCAGAGAGTCACCCCATGCACCACGGCATCAAGATATTCACTATTCTCCCCTTTGAAAGTTCGAGCCTCTTCTCGCTCGCGGGCAAAGAGTTGAATAACAGGAATACCAGAGATATTATCTTGAAGACGGGCATTTATGGAGGCCAACTGTGCCCTGATCCGCACATTTATAGTTCGAATACGACCATTGAATCGAAATGTCAGGAAAAGCATGATGGGGACAGGCAAGAGGGTCAGGCAAGCGAGCATGGGATGGATGGCGAATAAAATAACACCGATGCCAATAAACGTAAGGGTCTGTGTTACGAAGATATTTGCGGTATGAGCGATCATATCCCGCAGTGCCTCGGTGTCGTTCACGACCCGAGACATGATCTCACCCGTCTGTCGTTCCCGGAAGAAACGCATGGACATGGACTGCAGGTGTTCGTAGAGCTGCGTCCGTATGCGAAGAACAACCTTTTCTGATACTACGTGTGATATCTGGTGCTGCCAATACATGGCTACGTACTTAACGATATACGATGCGATTAACACGAGGGCTATGGTATGCAGCATACCCCAGTCCCTCTGTGCAAACACATCGTCTATAATGACCTTGGTCAACCACGGCGGAATCAAGTTCATCCAGGCTACGGCGAGCATACTCACCATCGCCAGGGTGACCCCTTTCCAGAAGGGGATCAAATAGCTGAACATACGCCGAATGGTTGTCTGTTTCTCCTCGTTTGATGTTGACATGTCTGTTCTCACCACTGCCAGCTGCGTCTCAGACCGGGTTCCCGGCCACCATGTCCACGATTCTGAGGGCGATATCTACCACGTGTCCCGGCGTCGGGCCTAATATCCGGATCATGGGTTCTTTTCCCTCGTCGCCAAGGTCGTAAATGATATCTGGTACGCGACCGTGCTCCTGAATGGCCTGCTCGGATCCCCATTCCAGGGAGGAACCTTCGCGTTCCTTAACATCGTGGGGTTCCATCTTTCGATTGAACGACACGATGAAGAGATCCAGTTCACGCACCGCCGCCAGAATCTCCTTGGAGTAAAACACATTCAATACTGTCCGGCATTCCGGATCATAGCGCATAGCGGTCAGGACTATTTTCGCAATGTGAGATGACGCACCGAACTCAGGATCGGCAAGGGTTCGGATGCTGTCATGAAAACGGACCAGCCGCCCCGGGAATGCCGCCACGTCCGCGGGTGAGTTTGCGCCTGGCAACCCCATGGCCAGGTTTGACTGCACTTCCGGGACGAGCAGCCCCGCCTTCGGTTTCTCTTCCAGCCGACGTACCGCAGCGGAAAGATCACGAATCACCTGGTAAGACTGTGCATCACGTCTCATTCGATAGAAATGATTCACGGGGCCGTATCCCGAACCCAGCGGCTCTGCAAATTCAATAGCCTCTCGCAGATACTTCTTGGCGCTGGTGACGGCGTGCGATACGGAGTTTCCCTTGGATAGTTCAGCAGCTATAGCGGCGGCGAAGGTGCATCCTGTTCCATGCGTGTTCTTTGATTCGACACGATCCCCTTCGAACAATTCGTGATCGTGGCCGTCGTACAGGAGATCTATGGGTGGCCCATCAAGATGCCCACCAGTGACAACCACCGCGGACGCGCCCATGGCATGTATCTTCTCAGCGGCCAGTTTCATTGAGTCGATGTCAACCACGGCCATGTCCGCCAGCGCCGAGGCTTCATCAAGATTCGGCGTAACCACTGTAGCCAGTGGAACCAAGCGTTTTCGCATGGATTCTACGGCATCTTCGGCCAACAAAGCATCGCCGCTTTTTGCCACCATCACAGGATCGAGTACGTATGGGATACCTTCATGTTTCGCAACGGCTTCTGCAACGGCGTCTATGGTGGCCTTGTTTGCAAGCATTCCGGACTTGATCGCCTGAGCCCCCATGTCCACCATGACAGAATCGATCTGCGACCTGATTGTCCCGGGAGGGATTACATGGATATCCTGCACACCGAGCGTGTTCTGTGCGGTAACCGCAGTGACTACGGAAAGACCATATACACCGCTGGCGGCGAATGTTTTAAGATCCGCCTGGATACCTGCGCCGGCGCCTGAATCTGATCCTGCTATGGTTAGTGCTATTGGGATGATGATCTCCTTAAACTCTACGATGCTCTTTCCAGGCAACTAACCCCGGACAGTTGTGCTAAGAATTAGATAGGCGAGTGTCATTCACGTTATTCTTCTGCAGATTCCGGGGCGACGTCTTCGTGGCCGTAAGATTCCTTGATGAGCCGATTGAGGTACTCAGCCGGATTCTCCACGGCATCGCGGGATATCGTCAGTTCCGATCGCTGAAGCAGCTTCAGCCCATGGCTGTAATCCTTAAACATCTCCATCCCCAGGTCATCAGCCGCGACGCCCTGGTCGGCGGCATTCGTCAGCAGTGCCGTACGGGCCTCAGGCTCCAAAATGAGGGTGAGGTTGTATTCCTCCATGAACCGGTCTTCAAAACGGGCGATGGCTGCTTCGGTGAGAAGTTTCTCCAGTGCCAATCGGGGCTCTTCTACTACCTGTCTTGTCACGCGAAATCGCTTTATCGATGTGGATGGCAGCTTCTTCTCGAACGGGATCAGGATTTTTTCACAGACTCCGACCAGGCCGCGTGCACCCGTCTTCTCTTCGTACGCCCTCTGGGCAATCAGCTCAAGCGCATCATCATCGAACTCAACGGATATACCATAGGCCCTGAAATCTCGTTTTTTAGCCTGAACCACGGTACTGTTAGGATTTCTCAGGATTCCATAAAGGTCATCAGCTTCCAGTGGATGCAGCGAAGCAATAACGGGGAGACGTCCCACGAATTCCGATTCAAAACCAAACTGAATCAGGTCCTCGGACTTCACATGTTCAAGCCATGCCCCCTCAGCATCACCTGCCTGGCTCTCCGAATCCCCTGCTACGATAAATCCCATCTGCTGCTGATTCATCCGTCGCTGAATGATATCATCTATATTCTGAAAGGCGCCACTAACTATGAACAGGATGTTCCGGGTGTTGACCTTCTTCTTCTGGATCTTGCCTGACTTTTGAAATTGGAGGGCGTTTTCCATTTGCGAGGCCAGGTCATGTGGTGCCTGGAGGTCGACTTCCGTCTCTTCCATCAGTTTGAGCAAGGTTCGCTGTACGCCGGTTCGAGATACATCTGGCCCCATAACAGTACCCGATGCGGCTATCTTATCGATCTCATCAATGT
>JABIQT010000945.1 GCA_018667995.1 Candidatus Latescibacterota bacterium | reverse complement strand
TCGAGGCGTTCTTGACTCATAGTTGGGAATTCGGATCTTACGGAACACATCCAGCAATTCACCGTAATCCACGGGTTTCTGTAGCCAGTTGACAATGCCCATGGCACCAGCCTCGACGGTCGCCATTTCCAGCGCACTGTCATCGTACGCAGAAATGATGATGACAGGCATATCGCGTGTCTTGGCCGATTGTCTGAGCTCCCGTAAGAATGTCAGTCCATCCTTGTCTGGCAGCGTAATGTCCAGTGTCATAGCCAGGTAATCGTTGTTATCCAACAGCATCTGGGCATCCGCGGCCGTATGGGCCACATCACATGTATGCCCCGCCCTCTCTAGCAGCGTTTTGATGATGTCTGCTATACCCAGATTGTCCTCGCAGATCAATACTCGATCCCTATCCAATACCGGGATTTGCTCCGAAGTAGCCGTAATTAGCGGCAAGGTGAAATAGAACTCCGAGCCCTTTCCGACTTCCGTTTCGAATCCGATTTCTCCGCCCATTCTCTCTACTATAACCTTGGTGATGCTTAGCCCTAGCCCTGTACCACCCCGTGGACGCGATCCCGACGCCTCGGCTTGAGAGAAGCGCTCAAAGACCTTGGGCCGAAATTCGTCCGGAATTCCTGGACCATTATCCTTTACGCGTATCTCCACCCAATCGTCCTTCCGGTTGATCGATAACTTTACATTGCCACCCTTGGGTGAGAACTTGGCTGCATTGGACAACAGATTAGATAGCACCTGCTTAATCCGCGTCGGATCGACCGAAACTGAGTGAGACTCCCCTGGCGGGACAAAATCGAAACTGACATTGTAGCGCTCGGCATAAGGTTGGTTCTCGCTGATTGACTCCTGCACGATGTCGTTCACCGATTCCGCTGAATATTGGAAGTCCATCTGACCAGATTCGATCTTTTGAATGTCGAGAATGTCATTTATGAGCTGAATCAGTCGGGAACTGTTTTTATGGGCGATCTCAAGTAATTCCTTTAATTGTTGCGACATCTCACCCGTCAAACCACCTAGGATTAAACCAAGCGATCCCTGAATGGATGTCAACGGGGTGCGAAGTTCGTGACTCACATTCGACACAAATTCGTTCTTCATTCTGTCAATCTTATGCTGTTCACGAAGGTCGCGGAACACGGTCACACGAGCCGACTTACCATTGTACATCGTCTCATTGGTAAAGATCTCCAATGGTATCTCTGTACCATCTTGGTTCAGGCCAGCGCACCGAGTTGTACTGTTCTGCGCATCTTTTATCTCTTGGCGGATCTTGTCCCGCTCAGATTCCTGAATAAGCGAAGTTATCTCCAAGCCCGTCAACGTGTCCAAGTCATATCCCAGCATTCCAGCCAGGCTCTGATTTGCATCTACGACCGTCCCAAGTTCACTAATGGCAATCCCTTCGGTGGTTGCTCCGGCGAGCGTCCTGAATCGAACTTCACTTTCTTCAAGGCGCTTCTGGTAGATTCTCCGGTCTCTCTGTTCTTTCAACATTCGCTTTTGGAGCTCTGTTATGTCATGAATTATTAGCTCTTGCTCCACCAGACGGGCAAGATCGCCTAACAGATTGCGCTGCTCAACAGTCAACTCCCTCGGCTCGATATCTATGACACAGAGTGTGCCTATGCGGAATCCGTTTGGTGTACGGAGAGGCTGGCCCGCGTAAAACCGGATATTGGGAGCGTCAACGACGAGTGGGTTATCGGCAAAACGCGTATCCTCTAACGCATTGGAAATCTCGAACAGTTCGTCACCCAAAATAGTGTGCCCGCAGAAAGAGATATCTCTTGGTGTCTCGATAGCATCGAGACCGAATTTGGACTTGAACCACTGTCGATCAGTGTCTACGAGAGATACCAGCGCAATGGGAACATCCATAATCGAAGCAGCCAGACGCGTCAGACGGTCATAGCGTTCCTCCGACGTGGTGTCCAGAACATTGAGCGCCCGCAACGATGCCAGACGCTCTGCTTCGTCATGCGGCATGATCGGTGTTTCCATCTTGCACGCTCCGCAACGGGCGATCGAGTTTTGCTAGAAAGCTACCGGCTTCTGGGGCTGCCCTGTAGTGTTAGAATTCATGGCCGCTTCGCAGACAGCTACGATCCGGGCTCCAACCCTCGGAGGGATCGGGTTTTCTATCTTGCCATCAAGGGTGTCCAGAAAGTCTGTGACTGAGCTTCCCCATCCGTGTCCGCCGACTACCGCGTCACCTGAGGAATCCTCCAGCGTTATGGTCTCCTCATGCCTGCGCGAAAGTTCCCCTTTATAAAGGGTTCCGTTGGTGCCATGGACCGATAGGAATCCACACCCCGAATCCGTCCACTGGTTGCCCGAGCATCCGCTTGTTACGAATACCTTGCCGAGCGCGTCGTTCTCGAACCGCATAACGACTATATAGCAGTCGTCTGATGGAAATTCAGGTGCACTAAGGTGACTGCTGTAAGCAAATACTTCTTTAACCGGAGAGTCCATGGTCCAGAGCATAATGTCAATTGGGTGGCATCCCCCTCCAAGTAGGATATTCTGGGGATTCTTACTATCGATACGCCAGGGCGTATAACTTGGACTGTCCGGGGAATAGTGGGTCCACAGATCGTGAATATACTCGCCCTGAATGAAAAAGACGCGCCCCACCTCGCCAGCTCGTGCCGCAATGGCCATGTCCCGCCATGGATATATGTATCGAACCGTGTGGTCCGTCATAACATGCAGCCCCGTCCGCTCGTGTGCCTCGACGATACGCTGGGCGTCGGCGGACGTCGTCGCAAGTGGCTTCTCAATAAGCACGTTACAGCCGTGATCCATAGCCGCGATAGCCTGGTCGGCATGCAAATGATCTGGTCCCGCTATTACGACAACGTCAGGATTGACCTTATCCAGCAATCGCTCATAGTCGTTCCCCGCCTCGGCTTCAGGGAAAGCCGCCTGAGCCTTTTCAAGTTGATCAGGCACCGGATCAAAAAGTCCTGCAATGTGGCCCCGTCCATCCTTCGACATCACTTCAGCTACCAGCCTGCCAGCGCCACCGCTACCGCATATCAACGTGGAATATGCCATTCACTCTGTCCTTTACTTTAGCAATAACATGCGTTTTACATGAGAAAATCGGGTACAGCTCTGCGATCGATTGACGTATACACCGTTGGCTACCGATCGACGGGCAGCATAGACTATACTTCCAATTCGAGATCTGAACCTGTGACTCTTACCTGATAGGTCTTGACGCCGTTGTAGGCAGGCGGTCCAGTCGCCTCACCTGTTTTGATATTGAATGTGGCGCCATGAAGTGGGCAGACGATTTCGTTTCCCTCTATATCCCCCGCCGAGAGGCGGGCACGGGCATGCGAACAGTTGTCCCTCATGGCAAAAAACTCACCATCAAGATTGACTAGGACAATCTGTACGCCATTTACGTCAACGGAGTGACACGCATTCATCTTCACCTCATCCATACTCGCAACTTTTACAAACTCACGTTCCACAGGATCCACAGGAGGCACGGCAGCTATTGGCGGGAGTGGAGGCGAAGGAGGCATAGGCGGGAGTGTTGGAATTGGCGATGCTGCTTCGGCATCTATAGAAGATGCGTCCTCATCGTTGACATCACTTTCATCTTTCAATGTGTCCTCTTCTATCGCATCGCTTTCAGCTTCTTCATTCACGATTTCTCCTGGTTCCGGTTTGTCATCCTGATCAAACACTGGTTCACCGATCAGATTCTTATCAGATTCCGTGGTCTCCTCGGAATTCGTCTGACTGATTTCCAGACCATTGCTGGGAGCGGTTTCGCTGGGCTCGGGGATGCTCGATCCTTCCTCAAACGGAGGAATCCGGGATTCTGTTATACGAATCTGTCTCTTCTGTCTTCGCAGTATAATCAGTCCGAAAACGAAGAGTAGCGTTCCCGCCAGAATCCCCATCGTTGGATTCATGAAATCACCAGAAAGACCCAGAATTACAACCAATAGGCCGCCTATAATAAAGAGTGCGGAAATCACCATGGTAGAAATTACTCCTCTACTTGACCTTCTTAAGATCCTGGCATTCGGGGCGGGCCATGACCTTAAATTGCTATTGAGTATCGACTATCGACCGAACTCCCGATGCCAGTTTTCAGCAATTCGAACAGTAGCTTTCGGCGTATTGTCAATTGCCTGTACAACGAGGAAGTGTTGGCCATCTCCCATGACATCATAGCTTCCGACCGCAGTTGCGGAACCGATACGGCTGAGTTCGAACAAGGCCTGGGGGTATGCTACTGCAAGCTTCCCATCGGTCTTCACTGTAACAGCCATGATCATGGATCTCGGATCCTCACCGCCTTGAGATGGCGCCACGTAAAAGAGCTCGTGACTACTTCGACTCCATTTGGGCAGCGCACCACCTTCACGTGACACCTGTGTCAACATGCCCGCCCGGGGGAACGAGGTGATGTAGATCTCAGACCTACCACTAATGTCCGACGCGTATGCCACATACCGACTATCAGGTGAAATGACGGGCGTGGCTTCGAAAGACGGAAATGTCAAAAATGGCCGGGACGTCCTATTGGTCCACGGACGGATATATGCGAGATCGCCCTGTGTGTCCGGCGAAAACGACTGGTAAATCAGGGCATTATCGCGCCCCCAAGAGGGCGCCCAGGCGGTTTCACTTACCACCAGAGGTCTTACGAGCCCCTGTGCATCAGATCGCCGATAGAATATCCCGCCCTCCGTGTTCCTCGTGGAGCTAAACGCCACATGATCTCCGGATGGCGCCCACGATGGGAAGTGATCCAGCGCCTGGCTTTCCGTTAAGCGCAGTTTTCTACCGTTGTCTAATCTATGCACCCATATATCTATATTCCTGTCTGATTTGGCCGTAACGGCCACTCGGGTGTCATCCGGAGCTATTGCAGGAAAATCCATCTCCTCCTGAACTTCACTGACCGTATCCAGGACTGCGCCCTGTCTGTCCACCCGCACGAGCTGTCTCAGTTCCCCACCAGGGGGAATATGATACACCAGGGTGCCGTTATCCGAAACGCTTGGCATGGAACCTTTGTCCGTTATTCGAAACGGTGCCGCATTTCTGTTCTTGGTCACCCCATTGAACGGAAGCGCCCATATTCCCGAGCTGCGAGGAAATCCTAACTGGTATACGATATGACCCGATGGCGAATACGATGGGAAAGCAATGGCCTCACCTTCGTGACTGATCAGGATCGTAAGGGTCTGGCCAGATTTGACAACGAGAGTGCCAGCTCCTTCAATGGTCGTCAACGCGTACATCAAACTTCCGTCCGGCAAATAGGAAGGGTACATTATCCCCGACTCGCCTCTTGCCGCCATCGGTTGAAGCAAAATCCTGGCACTTCCTTCGCCTAGTGACAGGGAATACAGTTCGGCGTTAACGAACCCTCTCGTTCGCGGTGTCAACCCAACCGTGATCTCTCCATCATCTTTCCAGTCTGCGCCATAGGGATACCCGGCAGGAAGCCCGCCTATCCTACGAATCACACCACCGTCCGTTGGTACGGAATAAACAGCGGGAGCACCCACCGTAGCTTGCTTGAAGAATCCGACATTCCGACCATCTGGGGACCAGAAGGGCCTCTCTGCGCCATCTGAACCTTCGATCAGCTGCGCGGAATCATTCGAAAGATAGTGTGACCACAGACGTCCATCTTTCGTATAAACAATGGTATCACCGTCCGGAGATATGACAGGACCATTGGAGTCATCTGTGGTTATATCGAGAACCAACTCGTGCTTCACGAGCACGGATCCCGTCACGCTAAGGATTCGAGTGACACCGTACCAGATTCCGATGCCAACCAGTATCACAACACCAGCGATGATTGCCATCGATGCAGGCTTACGCGGAGCACCAGTATCAGTAGTGAGAATGACTTCAGCCATCTATAATTGACGTCCGTTTTTTCGCATTCACATTCCAACTACTAGGGCCACTTGATTACTGGCTTTGAGCTTAGGGGCCGCCTCGGTCGGAGATAATTGAGCCAATAAGGCGATCGTGCAACTCCCCCCACCTAGACAGTTCATCAGAAGATGACAACGGCCTACGGGGGTGCCCAGTGCACTGATTTAATCCTAAATCACGTGCGCAGAGGGGCTATGCTTTCAGCGCATCGATATTTTATACCATCCATCAGAGATTTGTCAATACTTACCGAGTTGCTGCTAATCGTGATAGCCGGCCGAGAGGTCAGTGCGAAAAACCTGTGTGAGGTGGAGATTGAAAACAACGCTGCCCTCCTTTCCGCTAACCGAGATTGGAAAAGATCGAGCCCTGTCCGGATTCTGATTGTGCGGGAGCCCGCTATCGTATCTACAAAAAAGCCGGTCGGCATCCCAGTGGGTACCGATCCGGCTCAATCTTTCGGGCAACTGTGCTCGGGGCCTATTTTCCGTAATAAGAAGTAAGATAGGTAAGAATTACCTCTTCGGTCTCTGGCTTGAATATAGGAAGCCCTTTTTCTGACTGCATCCACCTAATAGTGTCGGTCCAACCTTTTTTATCGGCTCGATAGGTGGTGATCAATGTTGTCGGGTGGCAGCGCGCGCACTCCTTCTTCACTGTGGCATATCCGTCACCCATAATCATGTTTGTCACCGGGTCTACCGGTAGCCCGGTTGATGGATCTGTCAATGTTTTGATCTCTGGCTCCTTTGCCCGAGCAATCGCCAAGGCCTGCTCTTTGGCTTCAGCGACGACATGGATATAGTAAACCAGGACTATGGCCGGAAGAATTATAGCCGCAAGGTATCCAATGGTTGATCCAACTTTGTTCATGTACCGAAACTCCTTTATATGTTTTTCTGCATGGTTCTATTGGTAGGAACTGTCCATGGGAGGGACATCCGGATCCTTCAGATGAATAATGCTCAGTGGGGTATGGGTACACCCGCCCCCAAGTACCAGGTTCGTCCTGCCGCCGGCTCAAAGAAACGGTCACCGAAGGCGTTCGGAACAATGGAGCCGCTGTATTGGGTGTCGAACAAGTTGTTGACCCCGATGAAGAATTCAAACCCGACGCCTCCGAAACCGCGCTGGATACCAAACCGACTGTCGACCAGCGCATAGCTATCGTTAACGAACGCGCTAAGCGGCTTAGTGCTGCCTGGTGGCGGCCCATTGAAGTCGTTTCCGAAGTATTCGTCGATCCATTGCAGGTTGGTCTCGGCAAAAACGCCGCTACGATGTCGATAAGAGATTCCTGCGAATACATGCTGGGGTGGCACGCCAGGGATATCGTTGCCGGCGAGTTGAATAGAAGTCGGAATACTGTTGACGTCACGCACCACTGTAAAATCATCAAATTCAAACTTCATTATCGTATAGGCCATGGACAGTCGAAGTTCTTCAACTGGAGACCAGCCAACTTTAGCTTCGAACCCTTTATTCTTAGATTTTCCCGCGTTGCGAAAGAAAACCTCTTCGGTAGTAGGATCATTGATCTGGAAGGGGATAACCATATTGTCGATATTAAAGAGGAAAATCGCGGCATCCCAACTCAACCGCTGATCTGGCCATCCACCTTTCATTCCTGCTTCGAAGCCTCGAAGTCTCTCCGGATCGAGATTGGGATTGAATCCACCTTCCCTGCTCGCCTGATTGCTCAACTCCGTTGTGGTGGGCGTCTGAAACGCCGTAGAGAAGTTTGAATATAGATTCACAAAGGCATGAGGGCGATACGTTATACCAGCCATGGGGCTAAACTGATCCATCACCCGTGAGCCGGAATCATCCACGCCGTCCGATAGAAGATTGTCATCTACTTTGAATCGGTATCGATCATAGCGACCGCCTACCGTAACAATCCAGTTTGGAGAAGGTGACAGTTCTACCTCTGCAAATGGCCCGACTCCGAAAACCTGCTCGTCCTGATCGAGCCCCTGGGCGCCAAACGATAAGTTATCGAAAATAGATGCGTCGCTGGTGACCGTTGACACTCCGCCGTTGCTCCATTCTTTGCGGGTATCACTGAGGAGCTCCAAATCAGCACCGGTGGTGACCCTGATCTGAGTTTCTCCAGCCACAAACCGCCTGCTATATAGGGTCCTGATCCCTCCTGCACGTCTGGATAGATCGATAATTCTACCTGGGATGGGGTTGAATAGGGTCCTACCGACACCATAAACGGTGATATCAGCCCGAGTATCGGCATCATCCCTATACTGCAGCGTGACACCACCTTGGCCCTGACGTATTTTTTTCGCTGCTCCCTGATTTTTCACAAAACCACGTGCGCTTGTTGGAGCCGTCGTAGCGGTAGCTTTGTCAAGAGAACTTGGGTTGAGCAGGTAAGGCGCGTCATAGACGTTCAATACGGCAGTCAAAGATAGCCGATCATTAATGTTGTGCTTAGCAACCGCATTTACATCAGTCGAACGGGCATTTGAATGATCCCGATACCCGTCCTGCCACAGGGTATTCAGATTGACAAGATATTGGCTGTCGCCCGATTTTCCTGAGAGCTTGCCCTGCCACCTGTATAGTCCGTTTGACCCGGTAAGGAATCTCGGCTGTACCTGCACCTTGTGGTCGGAGGAAGGCTGTGTCTGGAGAGTTATTACCCCACCTGCCGCATTCCCATATAGTGACGAACTCGGACCTCGAAGCACTTCTATCTGCCCTACCGACGAAAGATCCACATTGTTCAACTGTGACTGTCCATCCGCCATAGTTAGGGGTATACCGTCCTGGATGAGTTTTATTCCCCTCACACCAAATGGAGCTCGGCTACCGATTCCCCGCAATGTGATTCTGTCACCTTGCGAGAGGTTATATCTATTCTGGACCACAACACCTGGGAGCGAGCGAAGTGTTTCTTCGAGAGAGAGACCAACCTCACCCAGCTGGATGTCGTCCAGTCCCTTCACATCAACGGCGTAGGGCACGCGAAAGATGGGACGTGCATAGCGAGTTGCGCTGATCACTACTGGATCGATTTGGTACTCGGGCACCTGAGTGTTAGTTGAGTCTTGCTCGCTCTGAGTTCTCCCGCTGACTGGGAACAGACAAATGCTCGCTAACCCAACAATAGCTGCGATTTTCATAATTCTTATCTTCCTCGATCTCTTGACGAATGACATCAAACCACAAACGGACACAAACGCAAGCGAACACGATTAACACTCCTGTCCGGAATCGTCTGTGTCCGTTCGTAGCAGTTCGAACACGTTTACTATAGGCTAGTAACTACTTGATCTCCATAATCTTGATGTTCTTAAATCGAACCCTGCCCTCGCCGAATACCTGTAGGGCAATAACACCACTATAGTGCGTGCTGTCTTTGATTTCGAGGCCTTTTTCTCCGTTGAGTGTAACGGAAAGATCACGCCCATTGGCCACAATCTCAATGGTATTCCATTTTCCAGCCGTTGTTGGCGCTGGCTCGAAGACTTTCTTATCCACGATACTACCCGTCGTAAATCCGGAACGGTGCGTATCAGCGATATTGATCTCATAGAATGAAAACTGACCCACCCTGGCCCCGGGATTCGCAGGCCCTCTAACGAAGATGCCGCTGTTGTGGCCTTCGTCGGTCCAGAAATCTGCCTTCAGTGTGAAGTCCGCAAATTCCTGAGTGGACCCGATGTAACTTGGCCCTCGCACAGCAACCGCTGTTATGGTTCCATCCTCGACGCTCCACTCCGCGCCACCACCACGAGGGTTCCAACCGAGCAGACTTCGACCGTCAAACAGGAGTTTCCAGCCTGCTTCCTTGTCTGCATCGCTAAGCATGTTGTCTGACATCTGAGCATAACTGTCTGTCTGGGCGGACATAAGCATCAATGCCGCAGAAAGTACACAGAGCAATCGTTTCATATGTTTCTCCATTAGTCAATCTGGGTGTTCTCTAGTGCCAAACTAAATCGACACTCGAGAACACCCGATTGGACTGACGCGTTATTCGGCATCCGGTAGCGTGAGAGCGACGAATTCAGCAGGCATGCCGCGTTCGCCGATGGTGAAAACAATGTACTGTTTGCCATCGTGCATGAAAGTTGACGGCATACCGCTCATTGCCGCTGGCAGTTCTATGGAGGCTACGACGTCGCCAGTCGACTTATCGTAGGCATGAAGGAAAGGATCTCCGCCGTACCCCTCGCCGGCGAAGAGCAAGGTGCTCGTCACCATAGAAGTTACGCGGGTCGCCTTACCGGTCTTGGGAACATTAGCCCTGCGAAGCTGAGGCAGGTCCTTTACGGCCTGGGGGGTATCACCATTGGCAACCATCCACATGTGATCACCGGATGTCATATCGATGGCAGTAATACGTCCCCACGGTGGCTTGCTCAACAATATTTCGCCGAAGACACGGGTGCTGACACGGCCGAAGCTCTGATGAAAATCGACACCAGACTCATCCGAGCCTGTCTGCAATGCCAGCCGTGAAATACTCGTGTTCGATGGAATATAGTTAACGCCGAGTATGGGATCGAAACTTGTCATGTTCCAGTTGACCCCCCCATTAGCACCGGGAATCTGGATAACTCCCTGCGTACCGTCTTCCGCATCGCCCAAAGAGGCAGGCGTGAACAAAGGACCGGAGCGAAACTGCGAAAGAACCTTGATAGCTTCTCTCTTTACGGCGGGCGTGAAATCCACCAGGTCGGCTTCCGAGATCCCTTGCTGCTCCCATGGTGCGGGATTGGTCGGATGCGGCTGGGTGGGTGATGTGCGCTCACCAGGAACGTCTGATTGTGGTACTTCACGCTCCTCGATTGGCCAGATCGGCTCGCCGGTAACGCGATCGAATACGTAAGAATAGCCCTGCTTCGTATTCTGAATCACGATCTTGCGATTCTGTCCATCGATGGTAAGATCAGCCAGGATCGGTGCCGCTGGATTGTCATAGTCCCAAACATCATGATGAACGATCTGATAGTGCCAGACCATTTCACCAGTCTTGGCGTCCATGCAAACGAGCGAATTTGCCCAGAGATTGTCTCCGGGGCGCTGACCACCATAGTAATCGTTGGTGGGACACTCTACAGGTAGATAGACATATCCCAGCTCAGGATCGGCTGAAATAGACGTCCAGACGCCTGTATTTCCTATAACTTTCCACGAGTCATTTTCCCATGTTTCGACTCCGGTTTCCCCTTCGTCGGGAATTGTATGGAATGTCCAGAGCGGAGCGCCCGTTTTGACATCGAATGCCTGCACATCGCCGGGCGTGTTAGCCACGTTTGCCGGTCGGAATCCCGATGCTGCGGCCAGTGCTGGTCCCACAACAATAACGTCGTTTACGATGGTCGGAGGGGAACTGGACCCGATAGATCCCGCCATATCCACGTCGTCACGCTTTCGCAGGCCGGCCATGAGATCCACGACACCCCCGGTTCCGAATGACTCTACCAACTCACCGGTTTCGGCATCGATCGCATGGAGATAGAATCCCTTGGAAACCGTATAAATTCTGTTGTCACCCTTACCGTCGGTCCAGAATGTCACACCACGTCCGGGGCTCGGTCGTGGTGCTTTCTGAAATCGTTCGGGGTCTTCCTGGGGACGATAGGACCAGAGCGCTTCGCCGGTCCCGGGATCGATGGCGACCACAGCACGTCGCAATCCAGCCGTAACATAGGCCGTACCATCCACATAAATTGCCGTGGCCTCCGAACTCTGGCCGCCAATGGCTGGGGATAGACCGTAGTTCTCTTGTTTGAATCGCCAGGCTATCTCTAGCGACCCTACGTTTTCGGCATTGATCTGGTCCAAGGGCGAGTACCTTGTAAACGACAAATCGCGACCGAGGCTGCGCCATTCGCCGTCAGGCTGCTCCAGCGGAATGATCTTGCCCGGTTGCCGTTGTGGCTGTTGCTGACAAGAAAAGGCAACCATAAATGCCAGAGCCGCAACAACGGCGAATGCCGAACTTCTAAATGAGCGTTTCGCGAATAATATCACCCGCAAACCTCCTGTTAAGAATAGGAACGTGATGAAATCCTGCCATACTAAGGTACGGCAGGGCTGACTGGTTGATGACTTTCAAATTGACAGAAGCGACTGATCCGTGCCAGTAAGGCGTGTTGACGAAACGCCCTGAACCCACGGAATCAGGATATTACGGTACGTGCGGGCAGCAAATTTGCATCGGCATGATAGGCCAGTACCGATCCATTTCGTCAAACCGAGAGGCTGTGGCCGAATAGTACTCAATTGGGAATTTTGGACTGTCGGTCGTTAATATAAAACGGGTAGCATGCCTGTAAAGCTTTATTTAGTCGATAATTCCTTGAGATTCCCTCGGATAGTTTCGCGGCCTCAGTGATCAATATAGTCAGCCACACCAACATCCAGATAGGTCTGATATTTTCCTTCATCCCAGAGCCCGACAAAAGATGACACATACTGCATCAAGGTAGTCATCAATTCGGTGCCCGAACGCGAGGGGTGTTGAGCCGCGCTGAGATTTACAAACGCACGTATCAAAATACTGTTATCCGAGATGGGCAGGGACTTGACGTTCTCGGCGAATCCAGGCATAACACCGTCGGGCATCAGGTAGTATTCTACATTAGAAAGGTAGAATGCCGAGATAGTCTCACCAATGCCTCTTGCGTATTCCCCGATGTTTCGTAATGCAGATTCGCCAGCAAAGTCTCCCGTTAAAGGAATGATCAGATTGCGCGCCTGCATATCCTTGATGTAATAGAAATCTCTATCACTATTGAGGAAATTGCCGAACCGCCCGTCCAGGTCCTTTGCTAGTAACATCTCGCGGAACGAAGGGAAGAACACACCCCGGCTACCATCGGTCTTGTATTCCCAGCGCAAGTCAAGATGCCGGTCTCGAAACACACCCATTGTGCTATCAATGGTTTTGAGATCCTCTGGCGACAAACTCACACCATAGGTTCCGATCAGTTCTTTGATTTGTACACTGCTGCGTTCGAACAGGCCAGCGTCTGCCTCAATGGCATCAAAATATGTGACCAGATCACTTACCGATGGGGAATCAGAAAGGGCACCCGCCGAAGAAACCGGCTTGCTCAATAGCAGAGAGAGGAAGGACTGTCGACTATCAGCCATCTCAAAAAGCGCTTTGAACAGCAGATGTTCGAGCAGATTGTCGCGCCGTATATCTAGAATGAACGCTATCTCGGGTCGGATTTGGGCGATATATGTAAAGTTCTGCTCCGGGCCAACCCCCACATAGACTCCGCCACGTACCTTCAGTTCCTGCAGCTTAGGCAGGATGTAGAGATAGCCAGTTTCGTTTGAGATGTAGTTATCGCTATCAAACGATCCCGTGGGTTCCGACAATTTCGCTACAGTCGCCGCGAACTCTTGGTTTGAGAGTCCCCCGGTTTCCAGTTCATGTCCTTGGGCCTGGCTGTCAGAACTGGACGTTATAAGAAAGGTAGCAATCAGCAGCGAAAACAGTAGTCGAAGGGTCATCGACAGGTCCTCACGTGAACCATAACCGGCATGGCTGGAATAGGATATTCGGTTATCGGTTGTTCTCCGATAAGTACACTCTTCATCACTGTCCATTCATACTAAATCAGGGATCCTTAGTTCGCCGGGAGAAATTTCTGTATTCGTTGTCCGCGTACATCCACCGCGTAGACGCTGCCGTCCGAGCCCACTGCCAGATCATGCCCCCAGAATATCTGCCCATCCTGCTGGCCAAAAGAACTCCAGGTCGTTAACACCTTGCCCGAAAGATCCATTTTTATGATCCGCGCCTCGTCTGGCAGTTCGGTTTTAAGGTGACCGCCGTCCATAACGTAGAGATTGCCATCAGTACCCACCTCGAGGCCCCACGGTCGCGCCATCACCGAAGGTTTCCAGGTGGCCAAATGTCGTCCGCTTTCGCCATCAAATACCTGGATGCGCAAATTGGATCGATCCGCAACGTAAACGCGATTCTGGAGGTCCACAGCGATGCCATGCGGAAGCGCGAATTCTCCATCGTCTTCACCCTCCATTCCCCAGTCCAACAAGTACTGCCCAGATTTGTCGAACTTGACGACTCGGCGATTCATATATCCATCTGATACAAATACGTCTCCGTTTGATGCGATGGCGATGTCGGTGGGCTGGTTGAAATGATTTCCATCCAGTCCAGGAACACCTTCGGCTCCCAACGTCATCACGAGCTCTCCGTCGTGCGAGAACTTCAGCACCTGATGCCGTGAAGGCGCGGTCCCCGAGGTAGCGTCAGTTA
>JABIQT010000944.1 GCA_018667995.1 Candidatus Latescibacterota bacterium | reverse complement strand
TGTACAACCTGGAGGACGCTCTGGATGTAGCAGGATTCCTGAACAGTTTCATAAGGCACGCCGATGTAGTGAAGATCGCAAACATCGCTCAGATCGTGAACGTGATCGCACCGATTCTCACCAGCGGCGATGATGTTTTGCTCCAGGCCACATTCTTTCCCATGGAAATGATGGCACGACGAGGCAACGGAATCTCGCTCAAGACGGTCGTGGACGGCCCCGTCTACAAAACCGCACAGTACGGTGAAGCCTCCTATATCGATGCGAGTGCTGTCCTGGAAGGTCAGTCGCTACACGTTTGCGCGGTCAATCGCAATCTTGACGAATCGGCTGAGGTCGTGGTCGCCATTGCCGATGCGGCTATAGTGGCGTTGGAGAGCGGCGAACTTCTCACGGGCCCCGGACCAAAATCAGTGAATTCGTTTGAAGAACCTGGTGTCGTATTGCCACGGACATTCACGGACGTTACCCTATCTGAAGGCCGTGCTATCCTAAAACTGCCGCCACTTTCCATGGCGACCGTGACTGTGGATATCCAGTAAGCTGCTAGGGACGTCTGAGTTGTCTTCTCGCTGAATCGGTTCAGTCACGCCACCATCTGGGTGTAAAAGGTAATCCAATGTCAGGAAACGAATCACGGCGGAAATGTGCACTTGTAACTGGAGCCAGCAAAGGAGTCGGTCGCGGCATTGCTCTGGCGCTGGGCAAGGCAGGCTATGATGTTGCTGTGAACTATCGAACAGATGAGGCAGGTGCCGAGGATACCATGAAGCACCTGGTTGACATGGGGTGTCGCGCCATCACGCACGGTGCCCACGTGGGAAACCGTGACCAGGTCCGCGCTATGGTCGCAAAGGTGATCGACAAGCTCGGTGGCCTGGATCTTCTGGTCAATAATGCGGGCATTACGCTCTGGGGTCCGATTCTGGAGCTTTCCGAGCAGGTCTGGGATGACACGATTGAAACGAATCTGAAGGGCACCTTTCTTTGCACTCAGGCCGCTGGTCGGCACATGGCTGAACATGGTGGCGGGAGGATTGTCAACATAGGTTCGGGTGCGGGCAAACGTCCCTTTCCCGGAGCCAGCGCCTACAATGCCTCCAAAGGCGGGATAGAGATGTTCACTCAGGTCAGTGCGGTGGAACTTGGGCCACGAGGGATCACGGTTAACTGCGTGGCCCCCGGTGCCGTTGAGATAGAACGAACCCGGATAGAGTCGCCAGACTATGCTGAGACGTGGGGAAGCGTAACCCCAATGCGTCGCGTGGGGGTTACGGATGACGTAGGTAGCGCTGTAGTATTTCTAGCCTCCGAGGCTTCTGAATTTATTACCGGTCAAACCATCTATGTGGACGGCGGGTTGTTTACCCAAGCCGTCTGGCCATACGAAAAACAATAACTCACATCCAGGATCTGCATGGCTCGCCCAGAAGAAAGTGATTTTAGGCCGATCAATCGACCATCGTCCGAGCTGTCTCGGCGTGAAATGCTTATGCTCACCGGTGGTGCTGCGGTCGGATCTGCACTGTTCGGATGTGGTACGCCAACGCAGGACCGTAATACAGTAACCATAATGACGTCCTTGACGGGCGACAAAATTCGCGCCACAGATGCTCTGGTCGATGAATTCTCGGAAACGCACCCGACGCTGCGTGCGGAACATATCAAGGTTCCGTGGGACCAGGGGCATTCGAAGTTTCTCACGACTATTTTGGGTGGCAATGCTCCGGATCTTATGGTGCTACCAAGTCAGTGGTTCTCCGAATTTCGGGCTATTGGCGCAATCGAGGACTTAACTCCCTGGTTCAGGGAATGGTCCCATCGCGATTCATACCCCGAAACGGTCGTCCTGTGGGCCAATGCCGCCACGGCATTTGAAGGTGACCAGGTTTTCGGTATTCCGTACGAGGCCGCGGTTCGATCGATGTTCTATCGCCAAGAGTGGCTAGACGAACATGGACTTGAGCCGGCTGGGAACCGTGAGGAATGGAGAACACTGCTCGAGAAGGTCACCGATCCTTCATCAGGCAGATATGGTTATGCCTTCAGAGGTGCGCGGGGAGGATTCTACAGTTGGTGGGCCATAGCCGAAGAATTCTCAGGAACCAACGTGTGGTTCGACAGCGACCACAGGTGCATCATTAATAGTAAAGATCATGTGGCTGGACTCTCATACTGGAATGACATCTATCAGGATGGCCTCGCACCTCCAGATTCTCTCAATTGGGGTTATAACGAACTCGTGCAGGCTTTCTGGTCCGGAATCTGTGGAACCATGGAGCAGGATCCTGAGGTGATAAAGACCTGTCTTGAGCACGGGATGAATGAGCGCACACTGACCACCACAGTGATGCCGGCTGGCCCGAAGGCCCGCGTGTCCCTCGCAGATCTGGGTTATATGGCGATGTCTTCGTCATCGCCACGAAAGGAGGCCGCCTGGGAGTTTCTCTCATGGTTGGCCGCTCCGGATCAATTGAATCGCTACTGCCTCGACGTGAATATGATTCCCCCCTTCAAGCAGAGTATGTATGACCCATCCCTTGGAAAGGGTGTGTACCGGGCCTTCCTGGATATGATCACCGATAAGACCATGCTGCCAAACTGGTATCCCAATTATCTGCCCCAGATGGGAGAGTTCCTGGAAGTTCGAGCCACGGAAGAACACCAGAACAT
>JABIQT010000938.1 GCA_018667995.1 Candidatus Latescibacterota bacterium | reverse complement strand
CGGCTGGCCATTGGGCTGAGTGTCAAGGCTCTACACGAACGTATCCAGGATTTCTCATCCAGCGCCCTTGCTCTGGATGTCGGGACACTCGTGGCAATTCCGGCATATCGGCTCACTGCGGCACTGGTGGTTCAACAAGCGGGGTTCGCAGTAGGAAAGTTGGTAGGCGGCGGTTCGGCCCCCCTGCCTATAAGCATTCGTGTGGGCCTCACCCATGCGCTTATGCATCTGCCACTTGTCTTGTCGGCGGATTTCGTAAAGACCCGTGCGGTCGATCCGTCGGCTCATCTGGGCGGGGAGTTTGATATCCGTGAGATCCTCTTCCTCCGTGTGGGCTACGCCACGTCCGGCGCAGATCTTCGGCTGGAATCTTCCGACGGTCCATTGACAGGCTTCTCAGGCGGTATGGGACTCCGGTCTGGCGCATATAGCCTTGACTATTCATTCACGCCCGCACCCCGGATTGGCGATGTACACAGAGTCACTCTAACATTCCGATATTGATCCGACAATATCAGAAGCATATTTTTCTTGTTTAATGGATACCGAGGACCTATATTCCTCGAAGCTTTTAAAATCCTATCGATTAATACAGTTTGACCGCAGGAGGCGTCTGATGGCTAAGGACCGAAGTTTTACAGCAAAGATGGGAAAAAAAGATGCCCCGGAAGAGGTTCCAACGGCTCTCATTGTCAAACCCGTCAAGTCAGAAACCGGGCACTATAAGTTTAAACGTATTCTGGCGAAAATGACGAGTGAGAACAAGAAAGAGTACGGTGTCTAAAGTCTGGCTGGTGCGCCTGTTTAGGCGCACCAGGTCTTTTTGGTAAGATTTCGTTACAAATGCGGGATGTTTTTTTAACTGTAGTCCCGCTAACCGACTAGCTCCAGCAGAACGCTGAAGAATCCCCGCAATACCCGAAATTGTTCAAGAATTTCATAAAAGACCATAGCCATGCCCTTCTGCCGCACCTCTTAATGACGGTTGCTCGCCAAAGGGCTGAACGGCTGTAACCGAATGCAAGAGGAGTCGCTCGATGTCTGAAGACGAAGAGCCCGAGCGAATACAGGTAGGCTTTAAGAGCGCAGTCGTCATAGTTGCTCCGTTTATCTGGGATAAGTATTTTGACCAGATCAAAGCCTGCATGCCGGTATCGCTCTACCTTGTCGTGTTTCAACTGCTTGCCTTGCAGAAACCAATTGATGAGGCATTGACCATTGGTTTCGGTATTTTCGTAGTGATGTTGGGTCTAATGTTCTTCATGGAGGGGTTGAAGCTTGGTCTAATGCCCTTTGGCGAAAACATAGGTTCGACGCTCCCTGCGAAGTCGACGTTGCCGATCATGCTCATTTTCTCATTCTGTGTCGGCATGGGTGCTACATTCGCCGAGCCGGCCATCGGTACCTTGAAACAGGCTGGAGCAGGGATAGATCCGAGCAAAGCGCCATTGCTTTTCGCACTGCTTAACGAATGGAGCGGTGTATTGGTTACCTGCGTTGGAGTGGGCGTTGGAATGGCCACCGTCCTCGGCATCCTTCGGTTTGTAAAGCGCTGGAGTCTCAAGCCGCTGATTATCCCCAACGTTATTGTACTGTCTATCCTGTCCATTATCGCATTTCTCGACGATAAAACGGCTGCCATAATTGGCTTGGCTTGGGACTGTGGCGGCGTAACCACTGGGCCTGTTACGGTTCCTCTCGTACTGGCTCTCGGGATGGGTGTGACGAGTGCCATGGGGGAAAAGGACAGCGGAATGTCCGGATTCGGTATCGTCACGCTGGCCTCTCTTTTTCCCATTATAGCGGTACTCCTGTTAGGGCTATCACTTCACTACAGTGGGGCGGTCGACTATGCGGCGCTCGCAGCCGCGGGGCAGACCGTGGCCGTGGAATCCACCAGCATTATGGACAACATGTTTGTGCAGGCTGGAATTCTGGCACTGCAGGCCATTGTCCCGCTCTGTATCTTTCTTTATTGCGTTCAGCGTTTCCTCTTGAAAGAAGAGATCAGATATTTCGACCAGATAATCCTCGGCATCGTATTTGCCGTCATCGGAATGGGCTTGTTCAATATTGGGTTGAGTCTGGGACTGAGTGCCCTTGGGACACAGGTAGGAGGAGCGGTTCCAACAGCATTTGATCCGCCTGATACGAGCCTATACGGTGCGACCTGGGGTCGAGTTGTTG
>JABIQT010000778.1 GCA_018667995.1 Candidatus Latescibacterota bacterium | reverse complement strand
AAGAGATTTTTGATCAGAAACATGAGCGGCTGGGTCCCATAGCTGTTGTAGTTTGGGAAGTGCTCCAAAGCAAGCGTCACGAGTTCCTTGCTTCTGTTCACCTCCATACTGTCCCCATCGTTGAACCCGTTCTGAGCAGCTGCTAATGCGCTGGCCAGGTGCTCCTGCCGATAGAAGGGGCCATACGCGCTCTGAGAAAGGGCCACATCCAGTTGTTCAGGGCCCAGATTACTCCAGTCTGATTTCTCCGGCAAATCAAACACAAAATGTTTCAGAAAACTCAAGGCGAACAGTGAGTACGTCACATCGCCATTCAGCAGTCTGGCGGGATCACTCATCTGGTTATTGTTCGCCAGAATTATCAGAGTGAGATCATCCTCAATGACTTTCAGCATCAGGCTCGACGAGTACTCCCCCTGGCCATATCCCCAGATGAGTTGCTTACCTAGAAAAACCTGAGAGAAGACCCCGAAACCGTAGGGGCTGTTTCCGTTTGAAATCGGGAACGGCGTAAACATCTCGCTTCTGCTCTTGTCGGAGAGGAGTTTCCCTGCGCTGAGAGCCTTGTCAAACTTGGCAATGTCTCTGGCCGTTGATGCCAGGCCCATTGACGCGCTCTTCGCCGTTTCATACTGCCCGTTTTGAATTTCGCCAGAGTAGAAATAGGGTTTGGCGATTCTATCATCCAGAGCCTCTAATCTTGCCTGGTCTAGTAGTAAGTGCGTATCGGATAGACCCTGAGGTTCTAGTATTCTATCGTTCATAAGTAGGTCAAACTGTCGCCCCGTTACGCGCTCCAGAACTTGGGCCAATAAATGATAGCGGAAACCTGAGTAGTTGTAAAAATTGCCAGGTATACCTTCTGAAGTATGCGAGAGGAAGTGCTTTATCTTGATTGAATCTGGGAGATCTGAATCTTCCAGGTAACGGTTAACCGGTTGGTCCAAATCCAGCTGCCCCGCCTCCACCAGTTGCATGATTAGCACCGCTGCATATGTTTTGGTAAGCGAATTTATCGGAAAAACAGTCGTCGAATCAACAGGCCTGCCGGTGTCCAGGTCTGCCTGCCCGGTATAGTTCTCGTATATGACTGTGCCATTTTGAGTGACGATGGCGGCCATTCCGGGAATGTGGAAGTATTCTTTGAGTGCCTCGAGATCGCTCCTGAAGCTCGCTGATGCCGATTCATCCGTATCTTGCTGGCCCCAAAGGACCGCCAGGGTGATTACTGCTGTTATCCAGTTCATCATCTAATATCGCCATGGGGGTAGCGGATTTTATTCATTCTTGTACCCTCTAAATGTTAGAAAAAACACGGACTTGATTGTGCGTTCGAGGTGTCGATGGCTGCACTGTTTCACTCACGCAATCCGCTTGAATATCAGGGCAGGAGCCGATAGATGCCTGGCCATTTCACGAGTTCGCCCCACATCACACCTCATACGTATGTTATCTGTCCTGAAATTCGGCGTGCCAGTTCTCCACAACGGTAATCGCCTGTGTGCCACTCATGCTCTGGATCATTACAAATCGCTGTCCATCGGAATGCACATCATAGGGCGGCGCCCAATAAGGCCCGCGGGCTCGGAGTGACACGCCGGATTCCATTTGCGTGAACAGTGGGCGCGGAACCTCCGCTTCGAACTGTGGACCTGGAGCAATGCTGACAGACATCAGCCGATCACCCTCGACGTAGAATAGTTCGCCGCCCTTGGGATTCCATCGTGGATGCGTGCCTCCAATGACCGACACCGGCCATTTGCCTTCGCCGCTTGGAAAAGCGGTGACATATACTTCCTCACGGCCCGACTGATCTGATACGTAGGCCAGGAACTGTCCATCGGGCGATACCTGAGGGGTGCCCTCATTGTAGGGCGTCTGCACCAGTGAGACGGGTTGTTGATTTCCATTCACCTCCAGATACCAGATGTCGCGCCACCGTTCACCACGTTGCTCCTGCGTTCCACCATTCACGTAAACCAGGTATTCCCCATCCGCGCTCCAGCTTGCGTTATTGCCGCCAGGAGCCATCTGGGCGGGCGTTCCGGAGCCATCCGCCGCCAGGACAGAGATGCCGTTGATGGCGACCTGTCTGCCATCCGGGGACCAGGCTGGCTCCGTGCTGCCGCCAATACCGGCCATCAGACGAATCCGGGAGCCCCGTGTCACATCATATACCCAAGGAGCTATGTCCTGTCCCGGTTCCCATGCTGATACTGCAACGCTTCGGCCGTCGGGCGATAAGGCTGGATCGCTCATTGTTTGCTGGGTCCGGCCGATCACACCATCGATTTGACCATCACGGGTTACCCACACCAGCTGCTGTGCGCCTGCCTCAATCAGTGATTTGTAGACCAGTGTCCCATCGGAAGAGAGGCTATAGGAAAGCACATTCTGAGCCACCGGGAAAGGCGCTCCAGTAATCGTCCGCGTCGATAGGTCAAATGGCTTTGCCCAAATGCCACTCCATGAAAAATAGCCACGCTTATAAACGAGATATCCTGATACGTCGTAGTACATGCCCCGCGATATATCACTCTCGTCGGCGACTAATGTTTGTCGGGTAGTTCCAGATTGAACCACCAGGTCACGGGTGCCGCCCTTTTTCAGTATACTGATCAGATAGTTCTT
>JABIQT010000936.1 GCA_018667995.1 Candidatus Latescibacterota bacterium | reverse complement strand
TATTTGGCTTTTCTGGCTATCATGGCGCAGGTTGGGCAGTATTTCGAGACGTGAGGTATCCTCGGTAGCAGGCATTCTCTCTCGCGAAATTCGTAATACAGATAAGGGGAAGTCCGTCCATGAGATTGTTCTCGAGAAAAGACATTTTCCAGTCTCGATCGATGCTTACGCGGCCTTTGAGGACGGGGCAACTTATCGCGTCTACTATCAGCCCAAAGTACGTGTTCTGCTTACCGCGGAGCGCGTTTAGTCTAACCAGCATAGCCGTCATTACCTGTCCAAACTGCTCTGATTCCATGTCAGCGCTCGGGCGGCGTGGATCGGAAAAAGGTAGAGAACTTTCCTATTGATCTCCAGCCTCTGCTGGCATACTATAGACACTACTATATATCGTAAATAAATCATACAGGGGGTAGGTTCGTGCCGCAACCGGTTCACTACATTCCGGTGATTACCACCATTTTTGCTCTGATCTTCTCTGTAATGGTATTTCGTCGATACCAGGAAAAGGGCAAGGGGACACACTTGCTGTGGTGGAGCGCCGGTATTTTCATATATGGGGTGGGTACTTTCACCGAAGGGTTTGTTACATTGTTTGGCTGGGGTGAATCTATCTTCCGAGCCTGGTATATCTCTGGAGCCCTCCTGGGTGGAATGCCCTTAGCTCAGGGCACAGTCTATCTGCTTTTACGGCGCAAGACTGCCAATATCCTAACAGGTTTCGTGGTACCGTATTTTGTTATCGCTTCAATTTGTATCATGATGGCTCCCATTGATCTTTCATTGGTGGAACCTCACCGACTCTCAGGGAGTGTCATAGCTGAAGACTGGCAATGGGTGCGTGGTTTCAGTCCATTTATCAATCTTTACGCCCTCATTTTCCTTGCCGGGGGCGCTGCCTATTCCGCCTACCGCTTCAAGAAAAGCCCGAAGACCTACCATAGGTACGTGGGTAACGTTTTCATTGCGGTTGGTGCCCTTCTGCCAGGTATCGGCGGAAGTTTCACCAGATATGGATATGTGGAGGTGTTGTACGTAACAGAATTGCTGGGCCTGAGCTGTATTTATCTTGGATATAAATACAACATCCAACACAAAGTTATCTCTCGTGATGAAATAGAACTGGCCGAGGAAATTGCACAGGAACAGCCTGTAGGATAGCCAACGTCCGGGCTCGCCCGGATTCCCTAGTCTGATGCACGTGACGTACTCTCGAACGCCTGAAACCATTTAACGGAGGAATGAATGAGAATGATTCGCAACCTGATCTTGACATCTGCGGTAATTGCAGCGGTTGGTCTCTCGCCCAATGGTGGCGCAATGGCCCAGGATTCCTCGATCAAGGATCCCCCCGCTACTCGAATTCCGGGATTCGTATCCATGAATGAGGCCTACTTCTCGCCGGACGGCAAGTATGTGATCATGCAAGCACGTCGGGATACGACTGAGATCGATTATCACACATACGTTGTCAGTCTGGATGGATCCGAAGTAACCCGCGTTAACGATAAGGGATCGGACGCCTGTTCATACTTCTTTCCAAGCGGCGATAAGCTTGTCTGGACCTCCACAAAAGACAATCTCAAACTGGTAGCTGGGGATTTCTCGAATCCAGAGGAGTATCCGACGGGTTCGGAGTTATATGTGAGCGATCTGAACGGCGACAATGTCCGACGCCTCACAGATAACAACCTGTATGATGCAGAGGTTTCCGTCTCACCAGATGGGCAGTGGGTGCTTTTCGGGCGGAACACCGAGGGGAGTATGGATCTATGGCGGATGCGTCCCGACGGTAGTGATCTCACCCAGATAACGAAGACCGATGAAGAGCAGGAAGGTGGGTGCTTCTATATGTCGGACAGTGAAACGATCATCTATCGATCCTGGTTGAAGAAGGACGAAGGTGGCCGTGGGCGTCCCATGACGATCTACACCATCAAGCACGATGGTACCGGCAGACAGCAGATCACCACGGATCCAGGACTCAACTGGGCTCCTCATCCGTCTCCCGATGGCAAGCACTTCGTGTACGTCAGGATGATTGGTCGGGGAAACTTCGAGGTCTTCTTGATGAACATCGAAACGAAGAAGAACGTACAGGTCACACACAATCCGGCATTCGATGGCTACCCGTCCTTCTCGCCAGACGGAAATACTATCGCCTTTGCATCGGGCCGAGGCATGCCTGGTCCCAGGCTCCTGGCAATCCATCTTATGGACATCAGCAGTTATTTTCCCATGGTTGCTGAGTAGCTTTTTTTCTGCACTTGAATATTCAAAACAGCCCGTTCAGTTCTGGACGGGCTGTTTTTCGAAGGACACGTCTGCCGGCCGCGATGAGAGGCAGTTCTACTGGTTAGACGACCAAGCGGATGAAAGGACAC